>CAYTLS010000590.1:0-2504 GCA_964438745.1 uncultured bacterium | reverse complement strand
CGCAACCAAATTTTTGATTTTTAACAACACAATCGGATGCTGAAGATCGGTAAGGAGTTGTCTTTCATGATCATTGATTTCACAATAGGTTGCGATTTGTTCAATATTCCGAAACATAACAGCGAAGGGCTTGTCCTCACGATATTTGCTGGCTCTCAGGGCTCTGACGGCAGTCTCATTGAGCGCGTCACAAGCCAGGTGAAACCCGCCAATTCCCTTGATCGCCACGATCTTTCCATTATCGATACAATCAGTAATATTACGAAAAATCTGATCGACGATATCTTGATTTACGCCGGCAATCAGTTCTTTTCCGGTATTATCGAGCAATTGCAGCTGTGGTCCGCAATCATGACACCCATTGGGCTGGGCGTGAAAGCGACGATTCTCCGGATTAACATATTCTGACCGGCAGCTTTCGCACATTTTAAATGATTGCATGGTGGTGTTTTTGCGGTCATAGGGAATGTCCCGGGTAATGGTAAATCGCGGCCCGCAATTGGTACAATTGATAAAGGGATAAAGATAACGCCTGTCCTGTTTAGCAAACAATTCCCGCTGACAATCCTCACAGACATCAAGGTCAGGGGATATCTGGGCTACCCTTGAATTGGTGTGATGACTAAATCGAATGGTAAAATCGCGAAAGGATTGATCATGGGCATATTGCTCTGTGGTAATCTTGGTAATGCGGCTGCGGGGCGGGGCTTCTGATTGTAATTTTTGCAGAAAATCTTGCAGGGAAGAATCATCACATTGCGAATGGATTTTTACACCTTCGGAATCATTGAGCACATATCCCGGCAGGTGTAATTCCCGGGCAAGTTTATAGACAAAGGGCCGAAAGCCAACCCCCTGAACAATGCCATATACCTTGATTAAATTAGTTAGATAATTTTCTGTGCCTCCCATGGAATTAGTCTAAGCTGTTGAAATATTAGAATCAAGGAAAACAATTAAACATTCTGAAGTTTTGTACTGCTTGACTTTTAGCTTCGGCACTTGGGATGTTTTCATAGGAAAAAAAAGCTCTCACGCCTTCAGTGTTGAATGCTGGTGTTGTTCAGATCCATGGGTTGACACCCATGGTTAAAATATTATCATCTCTTTGGGATTTTTTGCTGTAAGGAAATTTTTAAAATTAGTTGTCATTTTGCTGGCAGGCGCAAAGACTGTAATTCCTACCCATTGCATTTATCTTTTTGTATCTACCCACTTATCTCACTGCTGTAAAGGATAATTCCGATTATCCTGATTACAGATGTGATAAACTAGAATATGACAATAGAGATTGTCATCTATAAGAACATGTAAGGTACTAAATAGTTACTATCTTTTTAGGTCCGTTTTAACTGCATTATTCATAAAAATACGAATAATGCCCGCTTCGCGCCGATACGTTTCCTCCGTCAGGAGCCGGATGTTTCATCTGTCAAAAGCCGGACAGGTGAATTGTGGTGCTATTCTGAAAATCTCAAATACATTAGTACCTTATTCCCGCTATCTGGTTAATAAATCAGGCTGACGACAGATTTATAATGGCACATTGTGTGGTTCCCGATTCAATTTGGAAACCAGTAAAATGGCGATTCATTTCACCTGGTATATTCCCGATTCATTGCCATCAATAAATTTTTCAATATGGGTTAATTCTTCCAGGGCGGCTGATTCAGTGAGGAACTGGCCAATGGTGATTTGCGGATTACCAAAAAGGGAGTTGCTTTCGTATTCTGCCATGATAACTGCCTTTTGCTTGCTACCAAAATTTTTTGACACCGATAATTTTATGATTTTAGTAAGAAGTTGCTTTCTGTCCTGGGTTCTGATCCACACCATGTTTTTCCTTTTATTTTTTACATCAGTTCATTGGTGATTTCGTCAAATCTTTCGATAATATTCAAATGCTGTGTACACACCTGTTCACAAAGGCCGCATTGAATACATTTGTTAATTTCTACCTGAAAATCAACCCCTTCTGTCCCTTTATACCAGCGTGCCCAGGCCTGAAATCGATCTTTGCCCTGCATGATATATGAATTATAGGCTCGCATAATGGCGTCAATAGCGATAGTTTCCGGGCATTTATTGGTGCAGTACTGGCAGGTGGTACAGATACCTTCTAATCCTTCCAGGTATTTTTCTTTCAAACCACTCAACTGTTCCGGTTTAAAAATTTTTAAATAATTAATGGTTTTGATATTTTCGACAATATATTCTTCTTTTTCCATGCCGGAAAGGGCCACGGTGATTTCCGGCTGCCCCATGACAAAAGCCAGTGCTGTTTGCACCAGTGACATGTTGGTGTTGGAATTTTGCAGGCGTTGCTTAAAATAATCCTCGTTTCTTGGAATCAATCCGCCGGCCAGGGGATTCATAACCAGAACGCCCATATCTTTTTCCGCCGCCCGCTTGATCGCTTTTTCCTGGCGTGGAAAGTTGGTGATATTATAGCCGATCAGCACACCTTCAAAGACATCATCATTAATCATCTGAATATTTTCTTC
>CAYTLS010000589.1:0-2507 GCA_964438745.1 uncultured bacterium | reverse complement strand
CAAATGAGTTCTGAAGCGCAACCCAGTTCATTCTTGCCAGTGGCAGATCAAATCCAAATTTTGCTGAATGATCCGGCATTGGCACAGGCGACCATTGGGGTATATATCGAAGAAATGGGCAATGGAAAACTTGTCTATGCACAAAACCAGCATAAATTACTGATGCCGGCCAGCAATATGAAATTAGTAACGACCGCTTCTGCCCTGAGTGTATTGGGCCCTGATTTTAGATATACTACAGAATTTTATAGCAATGGAAAAATTGAAGACGGAATACTCAAGGGAGATTTATTTATCAAAGGTTCCGGAGACCCAACTATTTCGGGCCGCTTTTTCGGTGGCAATCAGGATTCTGTTTTCACACTTTGGATCGATGCTCTAAAAGCTGCGGGTATCAAAGAAATCCAGGGCAGCATCATTGGCGACAACTCAATTTTCAGTGATGATGGATTGGGTTATGGATGGGAAAAGGATGACCTTCCCTATTATTATGCAGCCAAAACCGGTGGTTTATCATACAATGACAATTGTGTGGATCTGCACATTTCACCGGCAAAGAAAATCGGTGAACCCGTCAATATTCTGCAGAAACCAGTCAAAAATTATCTTGATATTGATAATCAATTGATCACTGTGCCCCGGGACTCCGGCTCCAGTTCACAATTTTACCGTGATTATGTAAAAGACGAATTACTGATTAAAGGTAAAATGCCGATTGATGCTGATAAGGATGTAGACTGGACAACAGTGCCTGATCCGGCTAATTTTCTGCTCACTGCTTTTACCCGGGTACTTGAGCGGGAGAAACTAAAATTTTCCGATTTCAAAGTTTGTTCGAAAAAAATAAATTACCAGGACAAAACACTCCTTTTCACCCATCAATCAGTGCCAATGCAAAAAATTGTTCATAATATCAACAAAATCAGTAATAATTACTATGCCGAAACTGTCCTGAAAACACTATCTGACGACAAAGAAATTACCACCTCCAAGGCAGTCAAAGATGAGAAAAAATTTCTATCTTCCATCGGCATTGACACGGACAGAATGTTTATTGTTGACGGATCCGGTCTTTCTCGTCATAATATGGTCACGGTAAATCAAATTGCCACTATTCTGAAACATATGTACAGCAGTAAAAATTACCAGGAATTCAAAGCCTCCCTTCCCATCGGCGGTGTCGACGGTACCTTAAAACGCCGGTTCAGCGGCAGCAATGCTAAAGGCCATGTTTTTGCCAAGACCGGGTATGTAGGACGAGTACGCGCGCTTTCGGGTTATGTAGATGCCAAAAACGGGGCGACCTATGTTTTTTCAATTATCGCTAATCATTACCCGACTCCGACCAGTAAAATCAATAATTTACAGGATCATATTGTCACCCTTTTATACAATCAGGAGAAATAAGCAGGATATGCAAAAAAAATATCATAACATGATTGAAGAAGTCACAAGGATTCGCCGGGAATTTCACAAATTCCCCGAACTATCATATCAAGAATTCAAAACCACAGAACGGATCAAAACCACACTGGAGAACTGGGACATTCCTTTTACCCCTTTTAAGGCTCTTGAAACCGGCGGCTATGCTGAAGTTGGCTCTGGTCCGGCGGTATTATATCGCGCGGATAGTGACGCGCTGCCTATAATCGAAGATCCTCAAAATAAATTTGCATCTGAGAATTCCGGTGTCATGCACGCCTGTGGTCACGATTATCACACTGCATTCGGCCTGGGCCTTTTACGGTATTTTCAATTATTTCCGGATCAACTCAAAGGCAAACTCAGGGTAATTTTTCAGCCGGCAGAAGAAGCTTCCCCCACTGGCGCCGCGCTGGTCATCAAAGAAAAAATCTGGAAAGACGCAACCGCCATTTTTGGCATACATGTCAACACTGAAGATAAAGTCGGTGAGTTTTCTTTGTCAAAAACTGCGGCCAATGGCTCCAATACCACGGTACAGATCAATTTTTCCGGACCCGGCGGCCATACCTCCCGTCCCGATCAATCTGTTGACCTGATCCTGTCGGGTTGTGAATATGTCACCCAATTGCACTCCTATATTAAAAATAAGATCGATCCCCGGGAAACTGTTGCCTTTGCTTTCGGACAGATAAACGGCGGGCACGCGAAAAATGCTATTCCACAATCTTTAGAACTGAAAGGGACTCTGCGGACCCATTCCAATGAAATCCTGACGCGAGCCCGGGATTTGATCCGCAATTTTTCCAAACCCTTTGCTAAATTGCATAACCTGAATATTGCTGTTAAATTTCCGACCTCCTGTCCGGTGGCGGTTAATAATTCTACACTTGTTGATCAGTTTATCGATTATTATGCACAAAATGCATATGAACCATTAATAATCCTGCCCAAGCCCTCTATGGGCGCTGATGATTTCGCCTATTATCTAAACCGGCTGCCCGGACTCTATGTTCGCGTCGGTGGCGCGGGCAAAGGAGCGGCACATACCGGCGGCTTCGTGGTGGACGAAAGAATCATCGCGC
>CAYTLS010000588.1:0-2509 GCA_964438745.1 uncultured bacterium | reverse complement strand
ATTTGCTTTCACTCTCTTAATTCCATTACGGAATATATTTTTATCACCCAGGCAACTGATACACCATATGGAGTTGCAGCCCTTCCACCAGGTGCTGGAAGTAGGACCGGGCCCCGGATATTTTAGCAAAAAAATCGCCAAAGTATTGACTGAAGGCCAGCTGATTCTGGCAGATATTCAGCAGGAAATGCTGGACTATGCAAAAAAACGAATAAATAAAAAGAACCTGACCAATGTTGATTATTATCTTTGTGACGGCAATGACTTTGCCTTTGCCGATAACCGGTTTGATCGAATTTTTATGGTTACAGTGATTGGTGAAGTGGAGAATAAAGAGAGGTATTTGCAGGAATTTTACAGAATTCTAAAACCCGGGGGCATTCTATCCATATCAGAATTGGCCGGTGATCCCGATAAAATGTCACCGGAAGAATTAAAAGACCTGGCTGCAAACGCTGGCTTTACAACTAACCAGTTATTTGGGAATAAAAGAAATTTCACACTGAATTTTAAGAAAGCTTGAACCAACTTATTTAACCTGAATTGTTCATGACTTTTCAATTTTTTATTAAAAATGCTGCTTTTTCAGCATAATCATCACTGATCCGAACCGGTTTCATTTCCATGGGTACATCCTTGATAGAACTTCCGGGAGTCACCAAACGATGCGGCCTTTCATCATCGGAACCATCACCTGTTTGGTAGAGTACTATATCGGCCTTGATTCGTCTGCCATGAGATACCAGATCAAATGTCCGGGTTCGTCTCTCAATCCGCTCTGCTAATGAGTATCCGCTATCAAGTATTTCTTGTACCGTTACTTCAAGATTAATGGTCTGGATCAACTGCGGGCCTTCACGAGAGTCAATTAACCTGATAACATCATCTTCACCCGGATGACGCCTGGTTACCTCTTCAGGCAGATATTGATCCGGTGGCGGTGTACAATTCATCAGTAAAACCATTACAAGAAAGCAGACAATTTTATTCATAGGACCCCTGGTGTTTATTGTTGCATGAACTCTAAATAATCCAAAATACCCAATACTATTTTCTTCGCCATTTGTCGTCTGAACTCATCATCTGCCAGTTTTTCCTCATCTTCGGCATGGGTCATAAAAGCCTGCTCCACCAGAATCGCCGGCATATCACTCATGCGGGTGACTTTATAATTGAAGGAGCCAACCACACCGAATTCTATCAATCCTAAATCCAATAACCTATCATAGACTTTTTCCGCGAAAGGGGCCCAAAAGGGGTTGTGATAGTAAGTGCTGGTTCCACTAACCCCCAGGTATCCTCGTCTTGTTCCGGCGGCGTTTGCATGAATACTGACGAAAAGATCAGCACCGGATTGCCGTGCCAACTTCCGTTTTTCACCCAAATACATGGAGATATCCCGGTCCCGTACCTGAACAACTTCTGCGCCATTTGCTTTCAGTAATTCTGCCAGCATGAAAGCCAGTGAAAGATTAATATCCTTCTCTTTCAGTCCCGATAAACCGATAGCGCCGGTACTGCGACCACCATGACCAGCCTCCAGGGCGATTGTCAGGCCCGATAGCGGCTTTTTCTGTTCGAGATCATAGGCCGGTGGCGATTTGACACGAAAAACCAGTGAACGCCCCGACGGCTTGATATCATAGCCCCAATATTCGCCTGCTTCAGGTTCACATAAATGGTATAAGTCTCCGGCGTGGTTTGCTGCCAGGTGACCTTATCAATGATTTTGCGGCCCTTGCGGTGGGTCAGCCAGGTGCTGCTGGTCTGGACGCCATAAAGTTTGATCACGATCCTGTTCAAATCCGGTTCCGGGTAGACTGTATAAGGGACTGGTTCCAGGTAAGGAATTCTCAGTATATCAGCGCCTTTACCGGGTCCGCAGGACATGTTGGTAATGAAATACCCTGGTGGTGTTTTTAAGGATGATAATTCTTCCACATCATCCTTATCAATATAAGCCATTTCTATATCATTCAATTTGACTTTGTAATATTCCGGGGTCTCACCAATTGTTTTTAGGATTACACCGGGACCATATTCCGCCCGAATGGGGCCGCCCAAGCGTATCTGGCCGGTTGTATAACTTAATATCGCGTTTTCACTGGTGGTTTTGACCAGTGGAAATTTATCCTCAGGCAGTGATTTGATCTTAATATCGGGCTGATAATCATAGCTCTGCCCATTTCCGGACAGGGATAATTTTATCCCGTAGGCATGATCCTTCTTCAGATACCGCAGCGGCAACCGGGCCTCATAAATACTAAAATCCCCATAATCCTGCCGAAAACAGGTAAAGACTTTATTGGTGCCCAAAAGATAAACCTTACCATCACGATTAAGGGTTCCCTTAAAGCGAATGGTGACAAGATCTTTCGGCGTCAGAATTACATCCGACGCAGGCCGAAGGGAATTTTCATCGATCCAGAGTGAACCATCGGGTTCTTTTTTTAACCCGGGCTTATTATGAAATTCCCGTACATAAAGGGTTCGTGAAGAATCAGGCAAA
>CAYTLS010000587.1:0-2509 GCA_964438745.1 uncultured bacterium | reverse complement strand
CTGTGATTCATAATAGGTTCGCATTAAAATATCGGCAATAATTCCGATTGTGATTCTTTTGTGGAAAAAATTTTGGAGAGTGAACCACCCATGAGGGAAAAATACCGGGAAATTATAGAATCCATTGAAAAGAGGGTACTGGAAAAATTGTTACTAGAAAATAAGAATAATGTATCCAAAGTCTCACGGATTTACGGGGCTGACCGTAAGTCAATTAACAGCCGGCTCGATCAGTACGGCTTAAAAGATAAATTTAATTTATAACAAAAAGGTGAAATATTGTTTGTTGATTATACAAAAGTTATGGTTCAATCCGGCAAAGGGGGAAATGGCGCTGTTGCTTTTCGCCGTGAAAAATTTATTCCGAAAGGCGGTCCGGCCGGCGGCGATGGTGGTAATGGTGGCGATGTGGTCATCCTTGGTGACACCAATCTTAATACTTTGCAGGATATTAAATACAGAAAAAGTTATAAAGCCGATAATGGACTGAATGGCCAGGGCAGTAAAAAAAAGGGAAAAGACGGAAAAGATATTATCATTCCTGTTCCGGTAGGAACTCTCATTAAAAAGGCTGAAACAGAGGAAATAATCGCTGATATTATCCAGCCTGACCAACGGGTGATTATTGCCAAGGGGGGAAATGGCGGTTTTGGCAATGCAAAATTTGCCACACCTACCGATCAGGCGCCAAGATATGCAAAAGCGGGACAACCGGGAGAAAAATTACACCTTGTGATGGAATTAAAACTATTTTCCGATGTGGGACTGGTAGGAATGCCAAATGCCGGGAAATCTACTTTGATTTCAAAACTCTCCCATGTTAAACCGAAAATCGCTGATTATCCCTTTACTACAATTGTTCCCAATCTGGGAATTGTTAAATATGGTAATTTCAGAAGTTTTGTAATGGCTGATGTGCCGGGATTGATTGAAGGTGCTCATCATGGTAAAGGACTGGGGCATAGATTTCTGCGGCATCTGGAGCGAACCAGAGTATTGGTTTTTATGGTAGAATCTATTGATGAAAATCCGCTGGAAACCTACGAAATGCTGAAAAACGAATTGTTTCAGCACAGAGAGGATTTCAAAAACAGGCCGAAAATTCTTCTGATCACAAAAACAGATCTGGTACAGGAAGTACCTGAACTGACTATTGATGATGCTGAAATCCATACAATTTCTTCAGTTACAGGCGGCGGTATTAAAGAATTTATTGACAAGATTGTGAGGATTCTGGAAAATAATATAAAAACAAAAAATAAATGGGATACATAGAAACATCATTAAAACTAATTTCCATCAAAGGATTAGGCTGTCGAAAAATATTAAAGTTAGCATCGCAATTTCATGATATAAATGAGATCTTTGCTCAATCTCCCGATGCATTATTTCAACAAAAATTAATTGATAGGCACCAAAAGGATATTCTTGAGCGAGGATATAATCAAAGGTTTGTTGATGACACCCTGGATATTTTATCAAAAAGCCCGTTTCAAATTATCACAATATTTGATGAGCATTATCCGGAGCTCCTGAAAAAACTATATGATCCGCCAATAGTCCTTTTTGTCAATGGCGAGTTTAAACCCGAGGACCATGATGCCGTTTCTGTGGTAGGCACCCGTCTGCCCAGCACTTATGGTAAGAATGTAACGGATAAAATAGTCCATGATCTGGTCAATAATAATTTTACGATTATCAGTGGATTGGCGCGGGGAATTGATACCTGTGCCCATTCAGCAGCAGTAAAATATGGCGGCCGGACAATCGGTGTTTTGGGAAATGGTGTTGATATTGTCTATCCTAAAGAAAATCGCGGTCTCAAAAACAAAATTATTCAAAATGGTTGTTGCTGTTCAGAATTTCCCTTTGGCACTCAGCCGAATGCTGTAAATTTCCCGAGGCGAAACCGAATTATTTCCGGTCTTAGCCTGGGAACTATTGTTATCGAAGCCGGTAAAAGGAGTGGTGCTGTTCTGACAGCTTATAATGCAAATGATCAAAATCGTGAAGTATTTGCAGTACCGGGCAGGATTTTTGATAAAAAGAGCGTTGGCACCAACAAATTGATACAAACCGGGGCCAAAATGGTAACTGATATTGATTCTATTCTCGAGGAACTTGAGGTACACAGACGATTTTTTCGTCAGGAAAAACAAACCCAATTAAAACTGGACATAACTAAACCTGAGCGGCGAATTCTGGACATTCTGGAAACCAATATGCATATTGATGATATTGCCGATCAGTTGAATTTAAATATTTCGGAAGCTCTTTCAACGTTATTATCCCTGGAGATCAAGGGAATTGTCAGGCAGTTTCCCGGAAAAATATTTGCTAAAACGGAGCAATGATGAATCTTTTTAAATCGCTTATTCTCATTCTATTAATCTCAGTGGTTCTGGTCATGGGGGCACAGCCGGTCCGGCAATATGACCTGGGCGACTGGATAACCATTAAAAATTTTAACTATATTACTTCCCTGTCAGAAGGGAATAATTATATCTAT
>CAYTLS010000586.1:0-2519 GCA_964438745.1 uncultured bacterium | reverse complement strand
ACTCATTTCGCAGCCATCCTTCCGCTTTTTTTAAATCTTCCGGTGTATCAATGCCAAAACAATCTGTAGTTGTCCTGGCTACATATATTTTTTCACAATTTTCTAATATACGAAGTTGCTCCAGCTTTTCCAATTGTTCCAGAATTCCGGGCGCCATTTTGATAAATTCCATCAGGTAGGTTTTGCGAAAAACATAAAGCCCGATATGTTTTAATGAGGGATTAGGTACGGAATTATTGTGTGGATCGCGAATAAATGGAATGCCGTAGCGGCTGAAATAGATCGCTTCGCTTTTGTTGTTGGTAATGACCTTCACTGTGTCCGGTGACTGGTGTTCTTCCTCAGTCACACCTATTTTCCCAACTGTACTGACCTTGTAATCAGGATTGTTGATCAACGCCTCAATAGCCTCGTCGATGACACCAGGATCAAGAAAGGGTTCGTCCCCCTGAATATTAACCACAATATCGCAATCAATCCTTTTTGCCACTGTTGCCACGCGGTCAGTACCAGAAGGCAAATCCGGTTCTGTCAGCGCACATTCGCCGCCAAATTTTTCCACAACATTCTGTATTCGCTCATCATCGGTAGCGACAATGATGCGATCAATTCTTTGGCATTTTTGGGCATTTTCATAAACCCGCTGAATGATCGGTTTACCGGCCAGGACCGCCAGGGGTTTGCCCGGCAGCCGGGTGCTTTGATAGCGGGCGGGTATAACAGCGATTACTTTCATGCCGCCACCTGAGAAGGGCCTGATTTAGCGCACCCGCCTGCTAATGCAGTACCGGCGGGGCGTACACGGAGAGCGCAAAGGTAAGGCAGGGAATTTATAATATTTTTTTCCCGGTCATTCCCCTTTATCCGTGACCAATTATGTTTTGTATTGATAATCTTCAAATTCACTTCCCAATCCGATTAATGGTCAAAAAATATGAGTTGAATTTAAAGAATTTACCCCCTGAAATCAAGGAAAGCCCTAGCAATAATTTTGCCAAATTTTTTCTCGTTACAAAATGCGAATATTTATAGTTATTTCGCTATGATTTTAATCTATAAAATTATAATTTTAATTCCTGACCGGAAAAATATTTGTGCAGGAACCTAAATGTTAAATTTTACTAAATCGTCGTATAAGAGACTATTAATAATCCTTGGACTGATAGTTTTTTCTCAGGTTTCTGTATATGGTCACCTTTCCTTTGTGAAAGAAAAACTCACGATAACAGTGCATCCCGCGTATTGTGAGCTCGACGGTGATTATATATTCTTAAATCCTAACCGGGTCAGTGCTAAAATCCTGTACCCTTTTGTTATCAATGAGAAGCTTGGCTTTCCTGATTCAATTCTCATCCGAGATCAAAGCGGGGAGATCATTTCTCATAAAAACAAATCATCAGGAGTCACCTTCCACTTTCGAAAATCAACCTTTTTCAATGCCTATTACCGGCAAAAAACAGCGAACCACTATTTTGAATATATATTAACCACCACACAAGCCTGGAGATCACCTTTGAAAGAAATGATTATTAAAATCAAAATATCAAAGGAATTAGACCTCACCGATCTATCTTTATCCTATAATGCCATGGAAGATAATGGTGATTTCACGACTTACATAATTACAAGAAATAATTATATGCCAAAGAAAAATATTATTATCCGATGGAGTGAAAAATGAAAAACTATTTTTTGTTGTTGACAGCTTTATTCACTTTTCTGAAAGCAAATCCGATCGACCCCACAGAATTTTATATTAACGAGGTGTTTATTGAGGATTCCAGTTGGGTTATCGAATTGCCAATTCAATTTACATATTCACCTGAAACCTTTTTCGATTATTTTGAGGATAGCTTAATTGTGCGAACCGCCCAGGACTCCAGTTATTATCCGGTCAAAAAAATGAAATTTTGGGAGGATTATTGTTGTTTATACAGTGATTCAATTAGTGATTTCATATATCTCGATCCTAACCATCAATTGTTGCAGCTTGAAATGAAAGACACCTCGGTATTTTCTTATCACGGTGAATTAACCTGGGGGTCCGATTCACCTCCTTTGGTTTATCCCAGAATTCCAGGTATAGCAGAGAACACATCATTATCAAGAGAAAATGATAATATCATGTCTCCAGACTTTTTATTTAAGTATTATCTGGATTACAGCCCTACCATTGGCACAAAAAATGACTCCTTAGACGCCACTGGAAAATTAATTGTTTCTGTTACAGATAGCTGTGGAACACCAATGCCGGCAGAACTTATCGGTCTCGGTATTTGGGCAACTAATTTTGTTGGAGAAAAGGAATATACCCTGTTAGCCAGTTACTACACTCTTTCAATAAAACCCGACTATAGTGTTGAGGTAAACGAGTGGCAGCAGGCAGATATTTTTATTTATCCTGATTCAACTCAATATGCGACCTTTGTTTTTCCAGTCAAATATTCAGGCATCAATGACCATTTCTCAAAAACCCACCGATATTCACTCTCACAAAACTATCCAAATCCTTTCAATCC
>CAYTLS010000585.1:0-2523 GCA_964438745.1 uncultured bacterium | reverse complement strand
TATAAAACCTGGTGGATTCCTCAGGATTTTGATTCCTATGAACGGAATTATGAAGTAACTGATTATGATGATGTCCCTGCAGTAAATACGCCCATAACTTTCAAGGGAAAAACCGGTAACCGACATATTAGCATACATGAAGCAGCATTGACTGATTATGCCGGCATGACCCTGGTCAAAGATAAAGAAGGGCTCAAATCAGAACTGGTTCCCTGGCCGGATGGTATTAAAGTAAAATCAACTTATCCAATGGTAACCCCCTGGCGCACAATTCAATTAGCAAATAATGCCCGAGCGTTAATTGAATCCAATATGATCTTGAATTTGAATGCCCCCAACAAACTGGAAGATACCAGCTGGATCACTACGGGTAAATATATTGGTATTTGGTGGAGCATGCATCTGAATAAACATACCTGGTATGCCGGCCCTGATCATGGCGCTACCACGGAAAATGCCAAAGCCTATATTGACTTCGCCAGCAACCACGATATCAGTGGCCTGTTAATAGAGGGCTGGAATATTGGCTGGGAGGGATTCGGATCCCGTGAGACGGCACAAAATTATACAACCCCTTATGATGATATGGATTATGCAGAAGTAGTCGCTTATGGAAAAAAACATGGCGTTAATATCATCGGTCATCATGAAACAGCTGCCAATGTCCTGAATTACATCGACCAAATGGAAGACGCTTTTGACTACTATGAAAAACTTGGCATACCGGCCATCAAAACCGGTTATGTCGGTGACATCATTCCCAGCGGACAGCACCATCATGGCCAATGGATGGTCAACCATTACCGCGATGTTGTGAAAATCGCCGCAAAACACAAAATTATGATCGTAGCTCATGAACCGATCAAAGCAACGGGCATTCGTCGCACCTATCCCAATATGATGAGCCGTGAAGGGGCCATGGGCATGGAATATAATGCCTGGAGTGATGGGTTGTCGCCACAACATACTGTGATTTTGCCGTTTACCCGCTGCCTGGGCGGACCTATGGATTTTACACCGGGAATTTTTGATATTACCTTTGATCGATATAAAAAAGATTTCCGAGTCTACACAACGATTGCCAAGCAATTGTCATATTATGTCAATATTTACTCACCCTGGCAAATGGCGGCAGATTTGATCGAAAATTATGAAGGACATCCGGCTTTTGATTTTATCGACGCCGTATACACAACCTGGGATGAATCAAAAGTACTTGAAGCAGAGGTGGGGGATTACCTGGTTATGGCCCGGCGCAAAGGAGATGAATGGTTTATTGGCGCAACCACTGATGAGAAAGGGCGAGATTTCAAAATTGGCTTACAATTCCTTGATAAAGATACGCCCTATGTGGCGTATATATATGCGGATGCAAAAACCACTAACTGGAAAACCAATCCAACAGAAATTGAGATTAGAAAATTTAAAGTGACCAGTAGTGATCAGATTCACTCCGTATTATCACCAAGTGGAGGTCAGGCAATTCACCTATACAAATATAAAGCAGGCAATTATCCGCCTATTGAAGAATTTAATCAAACTGCAAATGAGAAAATCCAAAGATTTAAGTCAGTTCCAATATTTAACGAATAAAAAATGTGCCGGATACTAATCAAGTATTCGGCACAATTAATCAAAACTCAATAAAATACAATAAAACAGAGTAATTTTCAAGAAAGTTTTCGGGCAGCATATTTTTTATTGTATTTTTTTTATAAATTAACTAAGATTATAATCTTATGTGCTGATAATAAAATATTAGAAAAAAATTTATTCAAAAAGGAGCAGGATAATATGACGCAAGAGATTACGATTCTTGTACTGGATGATGATGAAGCGGTTCGATTTAGTCTCTATTCTTATTTAGAAGATTGTGGGTATACTGTTATGACTTCTGAAACCGCAGAAGACGCGCTGAAAAAAATTAAAGAACAGCAAATTGATGTTGTTATTGTAGATTTGCGTCTGCCGGGTATTGATGGAGATGTTTTTATTGAAAAAACTTTTGCTGATAATCCGAATCTTGGCTATATCATTTATACCGGTTCCACTGAATTTACTGTTTCGGAAAAAATTGTTAATCTTTCACAGGTTTATAATGAAATCTTTTTTAAGCCGGTTACCGATATTTCATTAATCGAAGAAGCCATCAATAATATTGCAAAAACTGTCAGAAGCAACTGATTTTTTGTCATGTTAGACAATCTCTGTTTATCTGATAGTCAATCCCTCAAATGCCGGATATTTCTGTCCGAAAAGGTCACCAGTGACTCCTTGAATTCGAAATTACATTGATCAATAAAATTATTTGTTAATTCAGCAAATTAATAAAAGTAAATGGTTAATAATTCTGCTCTAATTTTAATTCAACTTTTTTGAAAATATTATTATTTAACCTTTGAATTTATATTATAAAATTTATAATATAGTTGTGAATTAAGAAGGAGGAGAAAATTCGTGAACCAAATCTATATGGCCGGAAACAGCGGGCCGAAAACAAAATCAGATTGTCGTATATCACTT
>CAYTLS010000584.1:0-2524 GCA_964438745.1 uncultured bacterium | reverse complement strand
GGGAATTGATATCACTTTTGAGGATGACGCGGTGGAAGAAATTGCACTGCTGGCAACAAAAGCCAATGAAAAGATGGAAAATATCGGCGCCCGGCGTCTGCACACGATTTTGTCTACATTACTGGAAGATATTCTCTATAATGTGCCCGACGAAGTGCAGGAGAATATTACCATTACACAAACAATGGTCCAGGATAAATTAAATGCAATTATTCAGGACAAAGATCTGGGTAAATATATCTTATAAACAGGACAGGGAGAAATATAGTAACGTATTAACAGTGAAAGATTAAGGAGAGATTATGGCTTTCAACTTTCTACACATTACAGACTTCACTACAGAAGAGATTCTGGAAACTTTCGAGATTGCCAGAAAAGTCAAAGCAAAAGTAAAAAACGGCGAAAAATTCTTGCCCTTTGAAGGAAAAACAATGGCAATGATTTTTGCAAAACCCTCTGCCCGTACTCGCGTTTCTTTTGAAACCGGTATGACACAGTTGGGTGGACACGCCATCTTTTTGGGTCCCAATGATATTGGAATCGGCAAAAGAGAAGCGGTCAAAGATATATCAAGAGTTGTATCCAGATATGATGATTTTATTATGGCGCGCTTATTCAGTCATGACCATATGCTGGAATTGGCGGAATATTCACGTGTTCCCGTGGTCAACGGACTGACCGATTACAACCATCCCTGCCAGATCATGGCGGATATCTTTACTATATTGGAACACCGCGGAGATCTGAAAGATCTGAAAGTTGTTTATATCGGTGACGGTAATAATATTACAAATTCCTGGATCAACCTGGCCGCCAGATTGCCAATGCATTTGGTAATATCCGGGCCGGAAGGCTATGAAGCCGACGAGGCAACACTGGAAAATGCCAAAAAAGCCGGACTCAGCAAAATTGAATATATCCGCGATCCCAAAGAAGCAGTCAAAGATGCCGACGTGGTTTATACCGATGTCTGGGCTTCCATGGGACAGGAAGACGAAGCCGCAGAGCGTAAAAAGGTCTTTGCCCCTTACCAGGTGAACAATGAATTATTATCCCATGCGAAAAAGGATGTTTATGCTATGCATTGTCTGCCGGCCCACCGTGGCGATGAGATTACCAGCGAAGTCGTTGATGGCGCCCATTCTATCATGTTTGATGAAGCGGAAAACAGAATGCATATACAAAAAGCCATTATGTTGAAACTGGCCAATGTGGACGTGCAGGAATAATTATAATAAACCAATAGTTCAGATATTAAACCTCCGAGGTCTCCAAGACCTGGGAGGTTTTTTTAGTTAACCTGCATTATTTATAAAAAACATCAACAAAGCCCCCGCTTCACGCCGATATTTTTCCTTCTGTCAGGGACCGGATGATTCATGAATTTTCCAAATTATTTTTTGTCATTTATTCTGTAAATTGTTAATCCTGTTCGCTTTGACTATAAAATTTAAAAATCAATGAATAATTAAAGTTAACAAACTTGATTGTTAGCAGGAAATTGGATAACTTGAGAAAGATATTATCCGAATAGGTTATAATTATTCAAATATATACAGGAGGTTTAGTATGGTAAGATCAAAAGTAATTAGTTTAATCTTCTGTATTCTACTGGCAACAACGCTGTTTGCAAAATGGGAACAATTGGATTTTCCGGTAGAAGAAGCACTATGGCATGTTCGTTTTGCCAACCCCAATGTCGGTTGGGTGGTTTCTGAAAATCATCTTTACAAAACAGAAGACGGCGGTCAAACCTGGAATGAACAACTGAAATGGCTTGGGCGGGGTGTTTTGCATGTTAAAGATGAAAACACATTGCTCGTCACCAATTTTGATTACGGCGCTGACGATGAATCCGATGGAATATTGATGTCAAAAGATGGCGGTCAAAGCTGGCAGGTGGTATTACGGGATGATATTTTTATTCATGAATTTGATTTTGTTTCCGACCAGGTAGGATATGCCGGTGGTGGCGATCCTGACTTTAATCCCCTGATCAAAAAGACCACTGACGGTGGTGAAACCTGGACAACAGTCTGTGACAATTTTCCGGAAACTGATTATGAAATTATGGGAATTTCCTTTATCAATGCTACTGTGGGATGGGCGGTCTCCTATCATGGATATCTATACAAAACAACAGATGGTGGTAATTCCTGGACATTTATAAGACAAATGAAACTGAATGATGATAAACCCTCAATACGTGATGTGGAATTTGTCAATAACCAAAAAGGGATTGTGATTGGTGGCATTGCTGGTTTCGGTCTTATCTGGACCACAGAAGATGGTGGCGAAACCTGGACCTTCGATGATGAATTATATGAAGGTCGTGGTTCCAGTATGAATGAAGTCCAGTTTATTGATGAAAATACCTGCTGGATGGTAGGATATGGAATGCCAAGTAATAATTCAGTGGTAAGTACGCCGGATTTTGGTAAAAGCTGGGATGGCCATTTTGAAGAAATGTTTAATACTATTACTGAACAGCAAGGCTGTCAATCATTGAATATGGTAAACGATA
>CAYTLS010000583.1:0-2524 GCA_964438745.1 uncultured bacterium | reverse complement strand
ACAGGGACAGACCGGAGTTGAAGATTTTCTCCAGGGTTATATTACGGACGGCGAAATAACAATTTCAGACAACCAGGCGATTTTTTTGTATGACTATAATACTTTAAATTCACCCTATCCATACTCTTCTTACGATGAATTCAAGGAAGACTTTGATGATAACTGGGACTCTCCTTACATTGAGACTACACCTGAGATTGAAGATTACCAAGCTCTCAAAAATTATTACGACAGTTACTCCAATAGTTTGTATGAAAATACTTATGATGATTACAGCACTTTTTTAGCGAACTGGAAAAATGACGGAGTCCCACCGGATAATTATATCTATGAACGGAATGTTGAATATGAAGATTATCTGGAAGACGAGGCGGACTGGTACGAGGAAAATGATAACCGCGATTTTCAGGACCTGGTGGTGCTGGCTGATCTGTCTGTGCCGGAAGAAGACACACCGGATACTGTAGATGTCGTGACCGGTTCCGGTACGATCATTAAGCAGGTAAAATTTCAGCATAGCGAGGAAGCCTATAATATTGCCACCTCCCTGATCACCAGTAAAATCGGTCAGAGTGGCAAATCCATTGTTCAGATTGACTGGATCGACAAAAACGAAACAAAAAATTATTAAAAGGCAGAGACAATCCGATAGGGATTATTATTGGCTGCCGACTTTAACTTTTTAACAATTTATTGTTTGGATATAATTTTTTAAACCAAATATATATAAATTTTTCTTGAAAGCTTATTTCTCTCTCACTATATTACTATACAATGCAGCAACAAATTGTTAAGGAGGGTATATTGTGAAATTCAGGGTTCATCAAATTATATTTGTAACCTTAATTTATTTAATCGGTTCTTTCGTTTTCCCCCAGCAAAGAGACAATATCGGGATAAAATTCGAAGCGATTGGCATAGCGGAAAAGATATCTGATTCCAATGGCTCCAGTTCAACGATTACCTATTATTTACGAAAAAAAGATAATAAATTAATACAAATTCACACCCCCTATGAGGCGCCTGAAATTGGCGAACAGTATAAAATTGAGGGGATATTATACAGTGATTACCAATCCGGACAACCCTTTGTCAGTGAAAAATCCCGCCAAATATTAATTGATAATACAAATTATATTGCCCTGGAGGGAAATACAAATAAAGATATTAGTGAGATCAGTAAAAGCCTGATCAAACTTCACCATGATATTGATCAATATAAAAAAGAATTTGTCGAAGTAACCGGAACCGTTGTCAGGCATTACAGGGAAGCCAATTGGTACCAGATCAAGGGAAAATACGGTACCACCCTGGATATTCAGGGATATGGCGACGTTCCTAATGTGAATTCCGAAATAACCAAATGTGGCGTATTATATGTTAATTCCGCGGGTGATCCCTTTCTCAGCGAACTACCGGAAATAAAAATCATCAATACAAAAGTTCCCATCGGGCAGGAATCATCAAATAACACACTGCTCTACTCCTTTTTAGGCGTCTTGTTTGTTTTTGGTATCGGCGTCGCAGTGACAACTTATGTTAAGAAAATCCGAAACCAGGAGCCGGATATATTAATGAATGCCATTAATGAACCGGTCAACTATGAAGAAGTGGATGATACATTAATTTTGTCTACTCCCACCAAAACAGCCAAGATTCTACCGGGACGAATCACGATTGTATCCGAAGCCCATGATAAAGGCGAAACCTTTCCGATTAGCGGGACGCCGGTTCATGACGGTTTTACGGCCACAGTCGGTAAATCGCCCAATTGTGATATTTCTATTGCCAACCGGGAAGAATATTCAACTGTATCCCGGGAACACGCAATGTTCATTTATAAAGATAATCAGATGTGGATTCAAAACCTTAGCCACACAAACCCGACTATTGTTAATGGAATGCAGCTTGGTGAGGAAGTGATTCCATTAAAAGATGGCGACAGAATCAAAATGGGGTTGCTGGAACTTCTTTTTGAAACCTTCGCTTAAAATAGCGGAAAATTTTTATGTATCTATCCGAAAGTACGATTACAGGTAGGCGACAAGAAAACCAGGACTCGATTTACATCAAGCAAGCCAACAATGCTTTTGTGATGGCGGTTGCCGATGGAATGGGTGGCCATTTAGGCGGAAAGATAGCCAGTAAAACCGTGGTGTCGGTCATTAAAAAACTATTCAAACAATTTAGTCAGTCTCCTTCCTATAATAAGATCAAACCTTTTATAGAAACAATTATTACCGAATCACAAAAAGAGATCAAAAATATCAGCCAGTCAGATCAAAAATTAAAAGGTCTCGGAACGACATTAACCATCGTTTTAGGCTATTATTCACGCTATGCTATTGGTAATATTGGGGACAGCAGAACCTATCTAATCAATAAGGAAAATGTCACTTTAATGACACAGGACCATACCTTTTTGACCCAATACAAAAAACAAAATCCCGATAAAAGCATTAATCGCGCAATGGCGGAGAAATTTGGAAAACTTCTGACGAAATGTATTGACGGCAAGGGTGAT
>CAYTLS010000582.1:0-2527 GCA_964438745.1 uncultured bacterium | reverse complement strand
CTGGAATAATTCAATTTTGCATTTTATTCGCACCATTGGTCATATACTGGCTTATGCTTATGACCGGCGGGCTTTCCAATCGGAATTATTAGAAAGTGAGAAAACTTCCAGGGCGCTGTTAAATGCCAGTGATAGTTTTGCTATTTTATTCAATAGTGACGCCCGTATTGAATTGGCTAACCAGAATTTTTTGAAAGTTATCAACAAATCCCTGGATGAAGCAATTGGTCATACAATTTTTGATTTTTTTCCACCGGCTCATATCGAAGAAAGAAGGAAACAGTTTTATAATTGCCTGAAAACCAAAAAAACTGCTGAGTTTGAAGATCAACTGAATGATCAGGTCTATTACAATAGTATAACACCAATTTTCGACATTGATGATAAAATTAAAAGAATCGCCTTTTTCTCAACCAATATTACCAAACTTAAAGAAGCGGAGCGGATTCTAAAACAGCATCAGGAAGAGCTACAAAAAGAAGTCGATGCACGCACCAAGGAACTGCGGTTTATCAATAATGAACTGGTACGGGAAATCAAAAACAGGGAGAGGGCCGAAGAAGAACTGCTCGAAACAGAAAAGGTAAAACGTGAAAACTTAAAAAAACTGGCCCTGCAACTAGCCCATGAGATCAAAAATCCTCTATCGTCAATTAAAAGTTCCGCGCAACTGGTGGAGACGATTCAAACCATGAAGCCCGATGTAAAAAGTACAATCAAACACATGTCGCGTATCACAAGAAATGTTGATACCTGTAATCGTGTTATCAAAGAACTCTATGAGTTTACCCATGATGCAGAACTGCAGGTGCAAAAAGTAAAGATTGGAACACTTTTCAATGAAGTTATTGACTATACGGAAGATTTGTTAGAAAACTCTTCAGTTAGTCTAAAAAGTGAAAGTAATATTTATGATTTATGGCTTTCAATAGATAAATTTAAGATGATGCAGGCACTGAAAAATGTCATCAATAATTCTAAAGAAGCAATTGTGGATGAAGGTGAAATTGCAATCGATTTTATTGAAAAAAATAAAGTGTTGAATATTAGAATTGCCGATACAGGTACTGGCATGACGGAAGAACAACTGAACAAAATCTTTGAGCCCTTTTTTACTTCGAAAAGCAAGGGCTTTGGACTTGGACTGGCAATTGTCAAAAAGATTATTGAGCAGCATCAGGGAATGATAACCGTAACCAGTCAACCTGGCGAAGGAACTGAAACAATAATTACGTTGCCATGCAATGGAGAAAAAAATGGATAGAATTCTAATTGTTGATGATAATAATGATACCCGCAATAATATTGAGGAGTTATTACAACTCTATGATTATGAAACAGATACAGCGGAGAATGGGGCGGTGGCACTTCGCAAAATCAAACAGTTTCAACCGGATTGTATGATTTTGGATTTAAAACTGCCGGAAATCGATGGCTGGGGTGTCATGAAATCAGTGCAGGAGGAAATCGAAAACGGACTTATCATTATCGTGATTACGGCCTTTGGAGATGTTTCCAGTGCGGTCAAAGCCATGAAAGAAGGTGCCTTTGATTTCATCGAAAAGCCGTTTAACAATGAAGTGCTGTTATTGTCTATTAATCGCGCAGTTTCAAATCAACGGGTCAAACGAGAATTGACTCAACTAAAAAAATCTATCGGACAATCTCCTAAAAGTGAAGAAGTATTTGGCAAAAGCCCCTCCATTACCCGGCTGGTTAAACAAGTTCAAACCATTGCAAAAACCAATATTTCCGTGCTGATCCAGGGGGAAACCGGTTCCGGCAAAGAGGTTGTGGCGAATTATCTGCACTCTATCAGTAAAAGAGGTGATAAGCCTTTTATAACTGTGGATTGTGGCGCTATACCGGAAAATCTTATTGAGAGTGAATTGTTTGGATATGAAAAAGGAGCCTTTACTGGGGCTATAATAAGACAAAAGGGAAATTTCAGGCTGCTGATGGCGGCACATTATTTCTCGATGAAATTGGCAATTTGCCCCTGTCACAACAGCGTACAATATTACGGGCAGTAGAACAAAAAACCATTACGCCGGTGGGATCCAATACCCCGATAAAGGTTGACACACGTCTTTTTTGTGCCACCAATGATAATCTTGCGGAAAAAGTGACTGACGGTGAATTTCGGGAAGATCTTTTTTACCGGCTCTCGGAATTTGTGATTAAAGTACCGCCTTTACGGCAGCGGCTGGAAGATATTCCGGTAATTGTAAGAAGTTTTATTGCACAGTTCAGGGAAGATTTAAATACAAAATTGACCGGGATTTCAGAAGATTCCCTGAAAAAACTGATGCAATATAAATGGCCGGGAAATGTGCGGCAATTACGGAATACTATTCGTCGGGCAATGGTAACGGCCGATGAAATGATCCAGCCATCGGACATTGATCTCACCCATAATCCAAAGGGAAATGTTTCCGATTGTGATTCTTTTGTAGAAAAAATTTTGGAGAGTGAACCGCCCATGCGGGAAAAATACCGTGAAATTATAGAATCCATTGAAAAGAGG
>CAYTLS010000581.1:0-2537 GCA_964438745.1 uncultured bacterium | reverse complement strand
AGGCCATTGTTAATACCGATTTTTAGTATCTCGGTGAGTCCTCCGGTGAATTGAGCGGAAATTGTAAAAATACCCACCAGCAGCCCCAGGAATAAAACAAAAAACTGCACCGCATCGGTAATCATTACCGCGCGGATTCCACCATAAGTTGTATAAGCCAGCACCGATATACCAACCACTAAAATAATAACAGAATTATTCCAACCGGTGATCAAACTTAAAATTTTAGTGGGAATATAAAGGATCGTCGCTCCCCAGAAGGTCCGCCAGACAATAAACAATAAAGCGGCCAACATACGAATACGACGGTCAAATTTTTTCTCCAGATATTCATAAGCTGTGGTGAATCGATGATTGTAAAAATAGGGGATAATAATTCTGTTCACAGGAATTGCAACTAACAGGAAAACCGGCAAACAGAGCAAAACATAGAGCCCGTGGCTGAAAACCTCACCCGAAAAACCAGTATAATTGACGGCACTGAAAGCGGTTACCATTACCGACAATCCTACCGTAAACCAGCCCATAGACCGGTTGGTGGTGAAATATTCCTCCACATTCTGTTTCTTTCGCCGGGTGATCAGATATCCTGTGGACAGCACTATCACGAGATAAATAAAAATAACAATATAATCAAGGAACTGCATTATTTCTCCGGAATAAAGGCCGTAAAGATGGTTGTTGCCGTATCAGTTGTTATCCTATATTCTGCAAGGGCGGCCGGTATCAGAACGGTTTCTCCCCTTTTAATAATCATCTCAAAATCAGTTCCGGACAGGCTTATTTCGCCTTCCGTTACCAGCAAAATTTCCATTGCTCTGTTTTGAACATTTTGCACTTGACCAATAGATAATACCCTTTGCCGCAGTGCAAATTCAGACGTTGGAACATGATAAAAAATATCATTAGAACCGGCAGGTGGCTGAATGATATTGGGCTGTCCATTTTCATAGGTCAGAATATCAACCAGCGTCCCAATGTCCTTAAATTTGGGGGTCAATCCGGCCCGTACAACATTATCAGAATTCGCCATACATTCAATAATATTGCCTTTCAGGTAGGCGTGGGGAATTCCGGCTTTCAGAAACACTGCCTCGCCTTTCTTTAAATGTATCAAATTCAATAAATAAATAGAAAACAGGCCAACATCATTGTTATATTTTTGCCGCAATTGTAAATAGAGATGATCCTGCTCTGACAACTCTTTTTTATTTTCAAGCAGACGATCCATTGCCTCCAGAATTTTTTCCAGTTCAGTGTGATTTTCCGCTGCTTTAGTCATTATATTCGAATACAAAAGGCGAAGCCATTCACGACTATCCGTAGTTATGCTTATTTTTTTTTGCACATCTGCTGATAAAAAGGCATGTATCGGTGGATAATCCTTTAGTACCTGCTTGATGGCTGTCGTCTTTTTGAATCCTACCAGGGCTGTCAATTTATTCAGTGCTATAGCGATCTCCGGTTTATGATTATCATCGGGATAATGCTCCGGATCACGGCGATGCAATTTTTCTGCCTGGGATTTATTGGGATGAGCCTGAATTGAGAGCGCCTCACCGGCTGATAGAACTTTCATCAGAAAAGGCAGCTGATTGTCAAATTTTCCGGCTTCTTCCCTTCCCAAAATTTCTGCCGGATACCGGTCAATCAATTCCAATAAATTCCCTCCTTGGACTGTTGACGGCGCTTTAGGATGGGCGCCAATCCACAATTCCGCATAAGCAATGCCGGGGTCCGGTTTCAGGCCAAGCAATTTCGGTATAAAAGCCTGCTCGCCACGTTGTCCCCAGGCATAGGTTTGGATATCATTGGTTAATCGGTAAGGTTTTGTTTTAAAATCATTTCTGGCCATACATACTCCGGTTTATTAAGGCAAAATATAATATATTTACGGGAAATTATCTATTTTAAAGAAAGATGTTTGTAAAATTTAACAATCCTTTTATATTGAATATGTGGATTAAAAAAGGAGTTCCAATCCGATGGAAAATTTAATATGGCAGCAAAATTACAGTGTTGGGGTCGAATATTTTGATAATCAACATAAAAAATTATTCGCTACCGCCCAAAAACTCTACCAGGAAATAATGAGTTCAAAATCAGAATCAGTTATCAGAGAGATTCTGGAAGATTTACTGCACTATGTTGATACCCATTTTAAAGATGAAGAGTTTTATATGGAAAAATACAATTATGACTATCTGGAAAAACACAAGAAGGAGCACAGACAGTTCGAGGAGGAAATCCATAATCTCAAAGGCAGGCACCAGGAAGGGCAGATTTTTATTGCTATGAAGTTACTGAATTACCTGCAGGACTGGTTTTTTGATCATATTGTTATGGAAGACCAAAAATACGGAAGCCTTCTCAGTGATAAAGAAATCCGCAGTGTATCTGATGAATCTTCAACACTGCGGACTATAAACTGAAATCAGGGATTTTTAGTACTATTTTATATAAACCATTTTTTTTGTAAAAGACCGTCCCAGTCCTTCCAAACGATAAAAATATACTCCTGCCGGTACCCCTTCCCC
>CAYTLS010000580.1:0-2542 GCA_964438745.1 uncultured bacterium | reverse complement strand
TTCCGCCAAAAAATTCGAACCCATCATCAAGATTGTATGCGACTTCACAGTGTTCTACGGTTGTACCGTTTCCAACACCTGCGAAAGTAATTCCATTAATTTCATTGTCCTGGCCAATTGATCTTCCACCGTACCAAACACGGACGTATTTTAATACACCGGAATCATCATTTGGATTGCCACCGCCATAAGGCACACCGGCAAGACCTTCTACAAAGTTTTCGCCTTTGTTAGTCGGTGCGTAACCAAGGATGATCAAGCCACCCCAGGTTCCTCTGGCAGGAAGTTCAGTTTCAGGTAGGTTAGATGTAAAAGTAATTGGGTTTTCTGCTGTACCTTCAGCCATGATTTTTCCACCGCGTTCAACAACCAGCGCCGGTGCAAGTCCCTGACCATCATCAGGAAGGGCTTTAATTACTGTACCGGGTTCAATCGTCAAAATCGCGCCGGCTTTCACAAATGTCTGTCCGGTCAGCAGGTATTCTTCATTGGCTACCCAGGTTACATTAGATGTAATGTCACCGGAGATTTCATTAACTGTCGGTGCAGGTATTCTGCCCTGCTCTTCAAGGATTGACCATCCTCTGATCCACAGATTGTGACCGAAAGCGCCAACAAAATCAACCTGGTTGAAAAATCCATCTTCTTCAAGCTCTGTTGCGCTGTTCAGCAGAGAACTGCCTTCTGCCGGTCTTGGATCAACCATTCCTGATTCCTGGCGACCTTCAAGTGCTCTAAACTGAGGATCAACATCTTCAGCAGTAAACTGGCTGGCAATGTCTGAATGAAACTGTCCGTCCGGACAATCAAAAATTACAGAGTTGGAAGAAAACATCAAAGAGTCACCAATCAAGGCCTGTGTAGCGTCATCTTTTACTCTCAGACCAACACCATTACCATAAGCAAGAACCATGTTGCGGAAATCACCACCGGTTCCTTCACGCAGTCTGATCAATTCATCGGAACCGTCACCGGCAGGAGCACCGCCATCAGGACCAATAATTGTAACATTGCTAAATTGTGGGTAGGATCTGGGTTGTACATCCATGTTTGAACCGGAATTATCCATTTCAAATCCTCGGCCACACATGTCTGTTCCCTGCATTGTAAACAGGAACTGTCCTTTTCCCTGGTAACCTTCATCAGTATCGAAAGCATCGTCACCAACAAAAAGAGCTGATAAATTTCTTACATTAACAGTTCCGCCAAAAAATTCGAACCCATCATCAAGATTGTATGCGACTTCACAGTGTTCAACGATTGTACCGTTACCAACACCTGCGAAAGTAATTCCATTTATTTCGTTGTCCTGGCCAATAGAACGACCGCCATACCATACGCGCACATAGCGCAGGATACCGGAATCATCAGCAGGATCATCACCACCATAAGGCACACCGGCAAGACCTTCGACAAAGTTTTCGCCTTTATTAGTTGGTGCATGACCAAGGATGATCAGTCCACCCCAGGTTCCTCTGGCAGGAAGTTCGG
Organism: uncultured bacterium; assembly: GCA_964438745.1. Taxonomy (GTDB): domain Bacteria; phylum Fidelibacterota; class UBA2242; order UBA2242; family JAFGTP01; genus JAFGTP01. The sequence continues at coordinate 1,051 of CAYTLS010000580.1, read as the reverse complement.
ATTCAGGAAGACTGGATGTAAAGGTAATCGGATTTTTTCTGGTACCGTCAGCGATCAGTTTTCCACCGCGTTCGACAACCAATGCCGGAGCAAGTCCCTGGCCATCATCCGGTAGCGCTTTAATAACTGTACCGGGTTCAATAGTCAAGGTGGCACCATTTTTTACAAAAACCTGACCGGTCATTAAATATTCTTCGCTGGCAACCCAGGTTTCATTAGAACTAATTTCACCGGAAATTTCATTAACTGTTGCTTCAGGAAGTCTGCCCTGTTCATCCAGTAAAGACCATCCTCTGAGCCACAGGTTATAGCCAAAAGCACCAACAAAATCGACCTGGTTGAAAAAACCGTCACTTTTCAGGTCAACTGCATCGTTTAACAGGGCGCTATGGTCAGCAAGTCTCGGATCTATCATACCGGATTCCTGGCGGCCTTCAAGGGCTCTGAACTGTGGGTCTGTATCATTGGCAGTGAAATCATTACTGATCTCACTGTGAAATTGTCCGTCCGGACAATCAAAAATAACACTGTTAGAAGTAAAAGCAATAGAATCGCCAACCAAAGCGATGGTTGCATCATCTTTTGCTCTGAAACCAACACCATTACCATGAGCAAGCACCATGTTGCGGAAATCGCCACCGGTTCCTTCACGGAGTCTGATCAATTCATCGGAACCATCACCGGCAGGAGCGCCGCCATCAGGACCAATAATTGTGACATTGCTGAACTGCGGGTAAGATCTGGGCTGTACATCCATATTAGAGCCGGAGTTGTCCATTTCAAACCCGCGTCCGCACATATCTGTTCCCTGCAATGCAAATAGGAACTGACCTTTTCCCTGGTAACCTTCATCAGTATCATAAGCATCGTCACCAACAAAAAGTACGGACAGATTTTTAACATTAACTGTACCGCCAAAAAATTCGAAGCCATCATCAAGATTGTATGCAACTTCACAGTGTTCTACGATTGTACCGTTTCCAACACCCGCGAAAGTAATACCGTTAATTTCATTATCCTGGCCGATAGAGCGACCGCCATACCAAACGCG
>CAYTLS010000579.1:0-2544 GCA_964438745.1 uncultured bacterium | reverse complement strand
TGATACTCAATGGCCTCTTTATGTTTTATTTTTTTCAGCGTAATGAAACCGGCTGTTTTTTCACCGTTATTTTTCTTCAAATGCAACAGACCCTGATTCGTCTCCTCAATCCTAACAGCCAAAAAGTGGGTTAATACTTCTATATCCTGTTCAATAATGATGGTTTTCAGGTCTTTTCCAATGAGGTCGTCAGTACTATATCCCAACAATTCTTCAACAGAATCGGATACTATTTTGATAACATTTTCTTCATCGAGAATAAAATGTACCTGCTCAAAGGTTTTTAAGATTGATTCATAAATTTTTTGCTGCATTCAAACTCCAAATAATTAAATATTTTTTAATATAATAATAACAGAGTTTCTATCCAATTGCCAAATAATTTTCCCTAAAAATAATTTCTTCTAAAATAGCATGAATAGTTGCTTTTCTCAGAATCCCTGATTAACAATTATATAGGCTTAAGAATATCATTAAAAAAAAGAGGAAAAAATGACAGAATTTGAACTACTGGTAGATCTGCATAAACACAATAAACGACAGGGGCCTGGCAGTGAGAAGGTAACGGAAAAAGCACTACATTTGATCGGTCAAAAGGACTTTCAGAATATCCTTGATATCGGATGCGGAACTGGCGGACAAACTTTAACCCTGGCAAAACATCTGACCGGACATATTACTGCTGTTGACCTTTTCACGGAATTTCTGGCAAAACTAAAAGCACGCGCTATTGAACAGGGATTACAATCCAGAATATCCCTCCTGCAAGCGTCAATGGAAACCCTTTCTTTTGAAAAAGACTCCTTCGACCTCATTTGGTCGGAAGGTGCCATTTATATCATGGGTTTTGAAAAGGGCATTAATGAATGGCAAAAATTTCTCAAACCCGGTGGATACATAGCAATTTCTGAAATTTGCTGGATCACCAATGACCGTCCTCAGGAAATACAGGATTATTGGCAAAATAATTATGCTGAGATTGATACCATTTCTAATAAAATCAGACGACTGGAAAAAGCCGGCTTTTCACCCAGCGCGCATTTTATCTTGTCGGAAAATTGCTGGCTGGATAATTACTATATCCCCCTCCAGGCCCGTCATGAAGAATTTTTAAAAAAACATCACCACAAACCCAAAGTTCAAGAAATTATTGATATGGAAAAACAAGAATTTAACTTCTATAAAAAATATAAGGACTATTTTTCGTACGGTTTTTTTATCGCAAAAAAACTTAGCCCGTAATAAACTGCTTGGATTTTACATCCACTTTTAATAAGGTTGATATAATTTTATTAACTGTGAGGGAAATTTCCATGAATAAACTATCCTACATTGCTTTTATAATCATTTTGCCACTGCTGTTTTTTGTTTCCTGTAATCTATCCAGCACCCGGATAGATGAGACCTTCCGCGTCAAAGTAAACCAGGGTGAACTCGCTGTGCGCATAATAGGGAATTCTGACCAACCACTGGTAATCAATCTCCATAGCGGGCCGGGAGGATCATCTGCTTTTGACGTTTTACTGACGAACTCTCATCTGGAAAATTATTTGGTGGCATATCCGGATCAGCGTGGATGCGGAAAATCCAGTACCTGTCGCAACCCTGAGCTTTTAACCCTCGAACAAGCTGTCGAAGATTTGGATATGGTAATAGACTCCCTTTGCAATAGATATGGCCGCGAACAGGTCAATCTGATCGGAACTTCATGGGGCGGAACACTTGGTTTCCTTTATCTGCTTGAACACCAGGAAAAAATTAATGCTTTCGCAAGTATCGGCGGGAACGTCAATACCTTCTATCAAAATCAATCCCTGATCAACCATGAAATGAAGCTGGCTTCAACTTTATTAGATCAGGATCCATCGGAAAAAAGAGAAACGGAATTATTAGATATTACGAAGGAATTGAAGCGAATTCAGAAAGGTGACAATGCCAATTTTTACGAAGATATTTTAAAATTGAGACATCAGTTTCCACTCAAACTGGGATTTAATCCCTATTATGCCGATCCTTCCAAAACCATCAGGCCCGATGAAATTCTAGCAGATAGCCTTAAGATGGACAAAATGAATTATACGATGGAAGAATTTTTTGAAACCGTAAGAAAAGGTGAGATTGTCAGAAAAATATTTTATAATAATTCTAAATATAACAATCTGAATATTGAAGATGAACTGGCGAAAATTCATACACCCGTCCTGATTGTACAAGGTGAAGAAGATTACATCGCCGGCAAAGAGCAGGCGCAAAAAATTTATAATGGTTTGATAAATGTCGATGGAAACAATAAGGAACTGCATATTTTACCTGATGTCGGCCATTCCCCGGTTATCGAAGCGCCGGATAAATTCGCGATGATCGTGAATAGTTTTTTTGGGAAACACGAAAAGTAATGGGTAAGACCATAGAGGGGCCATATTGGGCTAAAGAAATAATTTGGAACTCCGCTAAAAGCTGACTGTTTCTATAATCCAATTTCTTCCACCATGCTGAAGCAGACTATCTATTTTATATTGATCATTTTTCACCAGACTAAAGTCT
>CAYTLS010000578.1:0-2548 GCA_964438745.1 uncultured bacterium | reverse complement strand
GTTTCATTATTTATGGTGGAGCGGGATTATACAATCGCGGAATCAACGGTTTTTGGGGCTGCTTCCGGGATAGGCTGGTTTCTGGCGATTATTTCCATGGCAGCCATTCGTGAAAAATTACGCTACGCAAATGTGCCGAAAGGATTGCGCGGCCTCGGGATCACCATGTTGATCACCGGGCTGATCGCCATGGCTTTTATGTCCTTTTCCGGTATTAATATATAGGGATTTGATTATGTTAAGCCTGTTAAGCGGATTAATTATTGCGTTGCTGGCTGTCGGACTACTGGCCTTTGCAATGATTCGAAAAGAAAAAAAAAGTGATCACGCCGGCAATTGCGCTCCCGGTGGCTGCGGACATTGCTCCTGCTCTGTTCCAAATTCAAAGGATAAACTCATCGATTATAAAAATTCTCAGGAGAAGTGAATGCTACTAATTATCAGCGGAATTTTGACTTTTTTGATCATTGCCATCTTGTTAACAGCAGCGATAGTATTCATTGAGTCAAAATTGGTATACAAAGGCAATGTGACCATTAATATCAATGATGACCCGGAAAGTTCTATCAAAACCAAAGCCGGTGACACGCTACTGGGAACGCTGAATGACAATGATATTTATATTCCCTCGGGCTGTGGCGGTGGCGGCACCTGTGGGGTCTGTAAATGCCAGGTGTTGGAAGGCGGCGGTGAACTACTGCCCACCGAAGAGAGCCATATCAATCGAAAACAGGCCAAGGAGGATTGGCGGCTGGCCTGCCAGGTCAAGGTCAAAAATGATATGAAGATCAAGGTTCCCGATGAAATTTTCAATGTTAAGAAATGGGAATGCGAAGTGATCTCCAATAAAAATGTTTCCACCTATATTAAAGAATTGAATCTCAAATTGCCGCAAGGAGAAACCCTGGATTTTCGCGCCGGCGGCTATATTCAGATTGATGTTCCGAAATATTCCATGGATTTTCGTAATGATATAGAGGTTGATGAGAAATTTAAACAGGAATGGGAAGAAAACAGCATTTTTGAGTTGTCCATCAAAAACAATGAAATAACTTCCCGGGCCTATTCCATGGCCAGCTATCCGGTTGAAAATGACATCATCAAACTCAATGTTCGCATTGCTACACCGCCCTGGGACAGCAAAAAGGGGAAGTTTAAAAATGTACCGCCGGGCATTTGCTCATCATATATTTTTGGTTTGAAACCCGGTGACAAGGTTATGGTTTCCGGACCTTATGGAGAATTTTTTGCCAAAGATACGGACAAAGAAATGGTTTTTATCGGTGGTGGCGCCGGCATGGCCCCTATGCGTTCGCATATATTTGATCAGTTACTCCGCCGGAAAACCAACCGTAAAATGACCTTTTGGTATGGTGCCCGCAGTTTACGCGAGGTCTTTTACCGGGAAGAATTTGATAAACTGGCCGCAGAGCATGATAACTTTGACTGGCACCTGGCTCTCTCCAACCCAAAGCCGGAAGATAACTGGAAGGGCTTGTGCGGATTCATTCACCTGGTGTTGTTGGAGAATTATCTGAAAGACCATCCTGAGCCTGAAGAGTGTGAATACTATATTTGCGGGCCGCCGATGATGCTTCAGGCGATGCTGAAAATGCTTTATGATCTGGGCGTAGAATCGGAAAATATATTATATGATGATTTTGGTTAATAATATGGGAGTTATATATGAAAGTTGCTGAAGAAATTATCAAAGAAAAAGGAACTGTCATGGAAAGTGTATCGCCGGAGGCAACTTTGGCAGAAGCGCTGAAAAAAATGGTGACCAAAGATATTGGCTCCATCGTTGTGATGGAAGAGGGAACGGTTTTAGGTATTTGGAGTGAGCGTGAACTAATGCGCAGCGTCGCTTTCCCCGGTTTTGATATTCATAAAGAACGAGTTCGGGATCATATGAAAAAGAAGGTCGAAACAATCGCTCATGATGAGCCGGTCTATCGCATTTCCGATAAATTACTGGGGCTAAAATCCCGCTATTTGTTCGTCCAGAAGGAGGACAAAATAATTGGCTTGCTCTCTTCCGGTGATGTAATTCGAGCCTGTCTGATTGAGAAAACCGAGCAACTGAAAAGCCTGGGGCTCGAATATTATGAAAACTGGAAGCATGATTAAAAACCTTGACGCTTTTCAGACCGATGGATAAATCTATTTTTACCGTTTCTGTTTCTTATCAAATTTCGTATAGTTAATTATGTTTTTATATGTCAGAGCATAGGAGAATATCTCTTCTTTGATTAAAAATTCATCCAGCGTTTTATATTCATGTAATATTTTGGATAAATCAACATTGGTTCGAATTGCCGGTATGATCAAAAAATTCTCCCCCCATTCAGGAATTTTCATCCCTGAAATTTGCGAAATATAAGTAAGTAGTTTCAAAATCTCTAACCTGTCGGTTTGTGGATGACGAATTCGTGTTTGGAATCCCTTCAGTTTTAAAAATTTTGAATTGGTCATGGCGGTTTCCTTTCAGACTTTTGAAACCAATACGTGACCTGACTGATCACAATCATGAATTTCCTGAAATAAT
>CAYTLS010000577.1:0-2553 GCA_964438745.1 uncultured bacterium | reverse complement strand
CTTTTCTCTGGTAGCCGATGATCCGGAAGACCCCCATTCCGGCGAAAAGTATTTTACAGAAGACAGCGAAACACTGGCTAATAAAATTTTACCGGACTTTTTTGATCCGAAAAAACTTTATTTGGTAGCCTATCCTGATGCTCAGGATGATTCTAAATATGGCCGGAAAAAACCGGCAGCAACCCAGGCAATTTTAGATCAATTAGAAGCAGGAACAACCATAATCAACTATATGGGACATGGCGCGCCGGACACCTGGTCTCAGGAAAAGGCTTTTACCAGTGAAAAATTACCGGAAGTATCCAATGAAAATAAATTACCGTTCTGGATAGCCGGTACCTGTACCTGGGGAAAATATGATGAAATTACTAACCAGTCCATGCCGGAAGAATTGATCAATATGAATAGAGATGGTGGAATTGCCACCCTGGCAGCCACTCGACCAACTTATGGCTTGGACAATTTTCAATTTCTCACCCGTCTTTTCAATTATTGGTTTCCAACCGGTACTGTCAAGAAACTTCGCCTGGGAAAAATCCTTCAGGAAAATATCAATGGCGCGGATAGACGTAATGACGCCAAATATATTTATTTTGGTGATCCGGCGCTTTACCTGGCCCTGCCCTATGGCGAGGGGACTTTTGCTGACCTGGAGCAGGATACACTTAAAGCCCTGGATAATATCAAGGTTAATGGCGTGACCATGGATGAAAATTTCACCGGTGAAGCGTTGGTGACTCTGCGGGATGCCAGCCGTGTAGTCACAAAATATTACGTCAATGACAACAATAATCAAAAATCTATCGATTTTAAATTACCCGGCGATCTTTTGTTCAAAGGGAAAGTAAATGTAAAAAACGGACAATTCGCTTCCAGTTTTTTCATTCCCAAAGATCTCAATTACAGCGATGATTTTGGTAAATTGCAGATCTACGGGTGGAACCCCGACGATCAAACCGAATTTGCCGGCGTATACGATTCATTGGTTTTTGCAGGTTCTAAAAATATAACCGATTCCACCGGCCCGGTAATCCAACTCAAAAAGAACAATGAGGTATTTTACAGCGGTGGGCTGATCAACACCAATGACCAGGTCGCGCTTCATATCAGTGACGAACATGGGGTCAACCTGACCGGTAAAATGGGGCACAACATTTCTCTTCAATTAGATGATGAGACTTATGATTTCACTGCCGATTTTGCCTATGATGAAAATAGTGATACCTCAGGCATGGCGATTGTTGATCTTCCGGAGAGTCTGGAGCCTGGTGACCATTATCTGACCATAAAAGCCTGGGACAATGCCAACAACAGCAATCTGCTGACCCTCAGTTTCAATTATTCTCAGAGCACTGAATTTAAAATATCCAGGATAGCCAATTATCCCAATCCCTTCAAAAAGCAGACAGATATTACTTTCTACAGCTCTGAGCCCTGTGAATATACAATTACTATTTACAATCTCAGTGGGTTAAAAATCAAAGAATTTCGCAACCGGCAAAGCTCACCCGATGGATTTAACCGGCTGTTTTGGAATGGCAAGGATGATTTTGGTGATACTGTTGCCCGCGGTACTTATCTCTATAAAATCACAGCTGAATCAATTCTTACCGATAAAAAAGATGCTCATATCGGGAAAATGGTAAAATCTTAGCATAAGGACAATTTGATGGAACTGGCCAATAAAAATATCATTCTAGCCTCCCAATCACCGCGACGAAAAGAAATTCTATCCATGATCGGGTTAGAATTCAATATCAGACAATCAAATTACCATGAAAAATCCATCCGTGGTAAAACACCCCTGGAAATTGCTGAAATCCACGCTCTCAAAAAAGCACAGGATGTGAGCCAGTATTATCATGATGAATTGGTTATTGGCGCCGATACAATCGTCGTGATTGGCAGCGAAATTCTGGGAAAACCGGCTAATCGAGCCGACGCCCGGCGAATGCTACAAAAATTGAGCGGCCGTAGGCATGAGGTTATGACCGGAGTCGCGATTGTCAATTCAAAAAATAATCAGCAGTTATCTTTTGTAAGCCGGACAGCCGTAACCTTTTATGACCTCTCGGAACATGTGATTGATCGCTACCTGGCGGACAATCAATACCAGGACAAAGCCGGCTCCTATGCTATCCAGGATTACAGTGCTCTTTTTGTAAAAAAAATTGACGGATGTTTCTATAATGTTGTCGGTTTTCCGGTGGCGGAATTTTATCAGGTTGTAAGCAGAGAATTGCCTAATATTCTCTAATTAAAACTTTATATTGTATTTTTACGTTTACATCATCTAAATTTCATCATTAATAAATACTAATTTTTAAAACTGGATAGGTTATGTTTTATAAAGATTTTCAAGAAAAGCGTAAAGAACTGGGACTGACAATTGAACAGATTTCCCAAAAAATTAAAATCAATCCCGATACATTAAAAAATATCGAAGCCGGAGAATTCAAAAAATTGCCGGATATATATGTTCGTCTGTTTATAAAATCCTATGCCCGGGAATTGGGGCTCAATGCCGAGGAGTACCTGAAAAAATACGAAGAA
>CAYTLS010000576.1:0-2560 GCA_964438745.1 uncultured bacterium | reverse complement strand
AGGAGATTATATGGTCTCCTATCGAGTATTAAGATTATTGAAACGCTTAGATGCAGAACGAATAGATAATGACTAAGGAGTTTTATCGAATGACATCAAAATCAAATACACCAAGTACCCAGCCGGAAGAACTATTACCCGTTCTGGCACTTCGTAATACAGTGCTGTTTCCACAACAGGTAATTCCAATTTACATTGGCCGGGAAAAATCATTAGAACTGATTGAAGATCTGCCGGAAAACGACAAAAAAATTGCTGTTGTGGCCCAGAAAAACGGATCTCTGGAAGATCCCTCCAGTGACGATTTGTATAATTTCGGTTCCATTGCCCAGGTATTGAAGGTATTCAATATGCCTGACGGCAGCAAAAGTGCGATCGTACAAGGATTGGAACGCGCAATTATTGATGAATACCAGCAGATCACGCCCTATTTTACCGCCATTGTTCGTCCTCTGGGTGAACAATATGAACCGAATATTGAAATAGATGCGCTGGTCTCAAATCTGAAAACAGTTTACGAGAAACTGATCAATGTTGCCCCTTATTTAAGCGAGGAGCATAAGTCCATTCTTTCCAATATTCAACATCCCGGAAGAATGGTAGACCGTGCACTGCAACTGATTAATGTTTCCGTGGATGAAAAACAGGGCGTCCTGGAAGAATTGGATATTCATAACAGGCTGGAAAAAGCGACTATTATTATCAATCGCGAAATTCAGCGAATTGAACTGGGCGAAATGATCCAGTCTGAAGTGCAGGATGAGATTTCCAAAACTCAACGGGAATACTTTCTGCGCGAACAGTTAAAAAAAATCAAAAAAGAATTAGGTGAAGACGAGGGCTCAGTGGAAATGGATGAGCTCAAAGAAAAACTTGAATCCATTAATCTCACTGAAGAAGCCCGTGAAGTCGCAGAAAAAGAATTGAAAAGACTGGAACGCATTCCGCCGGCTTCACCGGAATACACCGTTGCCAGAACTTATCTGGAATGGATCACTGAACTTCCCTGGGCTGATTATACCGACGATAATGTCGATATAAAAAATGCCCGCGAAACATTGGATGATGACCATTTCGGCCTCGAAAAAGTCAAAGAACGAATTGTCGAACACCTGGCCGTACGAAAACTTAAGGAAGAACTGGACGGTGAAGTCATGTCCAAAGGCCCGATTCTCTGTTTTGCAGGTCCTCCGGGAGTTGGAAAGACCTCCATTGGCCGTTCAATAGCCCGTGCTATGGGGCGAAAATTCATTCGTCTCTCTCTGGGTGGCGTGCGGGATGAAGCAGAAATTCGCGGCCACAGGCGAACCTACATTGGCGCCTTGCCCGGCAGAATTATTCAGAGCCTGAAAAAATGCGGTTCCAGTAACCCGATTTTTATGCTGGATGAAATTGATAAGGTCGGTTCTGATTTTCGTGGTGATCCATCCTCAGCCTTGCTTGAAGTACTCGATCCGGAACAGAACTCCAGCTTTAATGATCATTACCTGGAAGTAGACTATGATCTCTCTAAAGTGATGTTTATTGCTACAGCAAACCTGAAAGATCCTATTATTCCGGCGCTGAAAGATCGTATGGAGATCATCGACTTCAGCGGCTATACCGAAGAAGAAAAAATCAATATTGCCCAGAAGTTTCTGGTACCGAAACAGATCAAAGAGCATGGTCTGCAAACCCTGAAGGTGATCTTTAAAGATGAAGCCTTACGCCTGATCATTCGCTACTATACCCGCGAATCCGGTGTGAGAAACCTGGAACGGGAAATTGCCAATATCTGTCGTAAAGTTGCCACGATCCGCGCTGAAGACAAACGACGCAAAAAATTTGTGGTAGATGAGAAAAAGATTGCGGAATTTTTGGGACCACAGAAATTTTTTCTGGATATTGCCGAACGCACCTCCAAGCCTGGTGTTGTTATTGGCCTGGCCTGGACACGGGTTGGTGGCGACATCCTCTTTATCGAATGTACCGGCATGAAAGGCAAGGGTAAATATCAACTAACCGGACAATTGGGCGATGTAATGAAAGAATCAGCTGCCGCTGCCATGAGTTACATCAAATCCAATAGTGAAGAATTGGGAATTAAGGAAGAAATCTTTGAAAAAACAGATTTCCATATTCATGTGCCCGCAGGCGCAATTCCCAAAGACGGTCCCTCTGCAGGTGTCACGATTCTGACAGCAATTTACTCGCTGTTAATGAAAAAACATGTCAAAACCAACATTGCCATGACCGGTGAAATCACATTGCGCGGAACGGTATTACCGGTGGGCGGTATCAAAGAAAAAGTACTGGCGGCCAAACGCGCCGGCCTGGACACTGTGATCCTGCCCGACCAAAATAAGAAGGACCTAACGGAAATTCCGGAAAAAGTTCGTGAAGAAATGACGATTCATTTCGCCAAAGAAATGTCCGATGTTTTAAAACTGGCTTTTTAAGATAAAATTTCTTGCAAAATAAATGGGAGCGGTGTAAATTTGCACCGCTTTTTTACTTAAAAGATAATGGGGGCTTAGCTCAGTTGGTTTAGAGCACCTGCCTTACAAGCAGGGGGTCACTA
>CAYTLS010000575.1:0-2567 GCA_964438745.1 uncultured bacterium | reverse complement strand
GTTACCACCAAAATTGCAGAAATGACCCCCAGGGGAATTGATCTTTTGGGATTTTCAACTTCACCGCTGAGACTGGCGACTTTTAATAACCCTCCAAAAGAAACAAAGACAAAACCTGCTGTTAAAATGATCGAACTGATTCCATCGGTTGAAAAATCTTTAAACCGGTTAATATCGACCCGGGTAATGCCGGCAAATATGTATACCCCCATGATCAGAAGGAGTATTACTACGATTATTACTTCAAATTTCGCGGCCATATCCACGCCAACAATATTAAGAATGACAAACAAAACCGTAATCAGGGCCGCGTATACCAATAAATTATAACCGGTAGTAGTATGCAGTATTTCCGCAATTCCAAATATTGCGAACGCGGTTTTAAAAGAGAGCGAAAACCAACTGAATACTCCGGTAATCATGCCTGGCAGCGGGCCAAAACTTCTGTTGATAAAATAATAGTCACCACCGGATTTTGGCATGGCTGTACTCAATTCGATAATACTAAAAACGCCGATCAGCGCCGCCAGCCCGGCCAAAGCATAAGATATAAATACCGAAGGGCCGGTCTTTTCAAAGGCAATCCCCGGCAATATAAAAATACCCGAACTGATCATTACACCTGAGGCGATACAAAAAATATCAAAGGTTGTAATGGATTTTTTCATTTTCATTTAATCAATTTCCTTTTAATCAGATTAATTATGCGTTTATTCAAAACCGGTTGTCTTGTATGATTCGGGCGCCCTTATCTGACATTTCCTGAAAACTATCACTCTTTAACTGATCTGACTTCGAGATAATGGCTTCCTCAATAAGTATCACCTGATAATTTCTGTTCAATGCCGCCAGCGCTGTACTGCGGACACAGTAACCGGCATCCAGACCGGTGACATAGATTGTATTAATTTTATTACTGATCAAAAATTTTTCAAATGACGGGTTCGAGAAGGCATCCTGCCTGTTTTTTGAAAAGATATGATTTGATACAATATCCAGTCGGCTATCCAATTCTGTCCCCGGGCTTCCCTTTTTCATCGCACTGCTCAGCAGATTAATAACCGGGTTCGTGATTTCATTATAAATGTAAACCACTGGCATATTCCTTTTATCCGCTTCTGGTATCAGGGTATTCAGTGAATAAAATAGATTAGAGGCCTTATTTTGGTAGGCATGATCAATGGAAACCTTACCTGTTGTGCCCTCCTGAACATCCACGACCAGCAAAATGCTGTTATCCATGGGGTATTCCTCAATAACATTTCCGGTGCTGATCTGACTGTTTGATCGTATGAATAAAACGAGGGTAACACCTATAAAAATAATTACACCCGCGGCAATAGAGCCCATTATCCAAATTAACGTTTTCATTTTCTCCTCAATGTTTATCAAATAAGTTAATTCATTCATTGAAATTTTAAAACAGTGAACCTAAAATTTCGGTAGTTCTCTGCAAAATCATTGCAGAAACCATTATTTCATTCATCAATCAAAACCTATTATTTATTCCTCAATATTGCCAATTAATCTCCCTTTTATATTGACTTAAATCTTTGCCGAACATTTAATTTCTTTGCCTTTGAATTTTCCAGATAAAATCCCCATATTATGTGGTTTTGAAAATTTGATGTGGAGTGGTATGGTACAGGATTCAACTCACGTCAAATCATTGAAATAAAACCGGTTACATTGTAACCTATCATAATAGTTTTAATCAGATAATGTACGAAAGAGTTGTATGAAAATATTGAAATCTTTTATATTGATCCTCTTAGTCATCCAGCAATTATCAGCCCTTCATCTGAAAGAAAAGGTGACGCCGGCTGTGCGTACTCCGTCAGCACCAAAAATAGATGGGCAATTCAATGATGATGTCTGGAACAATGGCCCCTGCCTTAGTAATTTTATACAGGTACGGCCTTATAATGGTCTCGTTCCATCAAAAAAAACTGTGGTCAAAACCACTTATGACGATCATGCTTTTTATGTAATCGCGAAGATGTTTGATGAACCGGATTCAATATATCGCGAGCTGGGGCCACGGGATTCCTATACCGGAATTTCCAGCGATCTCTTTGAAATTCAAATTTCGCCCTATACGGACGGGAACATTTCATACTTTTTCTCCATTTCCGCCTCAGGTGTCCAATCGGATCTGATCTACTCTCCCGGTGGACGGGATCGCAGTTCCAATACGGTCTGGAAAAGCGCTACCTCCGTTACTGATGATGGCTGGGTCGCGGAAGTCCGTATTCCCTATTCCGCATTAAGGTTTCCCAAGAAAAAAACTCAGGACTGGGGAATTAACTTCTATCGTACTATCAAACGCATTGAAGAAAAATCCTCCTGGAGTTATGTTAATAACCAAATCGATCAATGGTGGACCCAAACCGGTACGGTAAAAAATCTTAAAAAAATTGATCCCCCCTTACGACTTTCTTTCAGTCCGTATGTTTCCGGGTATCTTGAAAGCAATGAAAATGGCAGTGGTACCAGTTATAATGGCGGCATGGATATGAAACTTGGAATCAATGAAAGTTTCACTTTGGATATGACCCTCATTCCTG
>CAYTLS010000574.1:0-2580 GCA_964438745.1 uncultured bacterium | reverse complement strand
ATTAATTTCTGCTGTGGTTCCAATGGGAGAAAATCTACCCTCTTGCAAAACTCTCAGGAGCTTAGTCTGCATGTGTAAGGGCAAATCGCCAACTTCATCCAGGAAAATTGTTCCTTTATGCGCAAGTGAAAACTTCCCTTCTTTATCCGAAATGGCGCCGGTAAAACTACCTTTTTTGTGCCCAAAAAATTCACTTTCAAACAGTTCATTGCTGATCGCGCCACAATTGACTTTGAGAAAGGGCTTTTCTTTTCTGGAACCGGCATAATGAATTGCTTCCGCCACCAGTTCTTTACCGGTACCACTTTCACCATTAATAAATATTGATATATCTGTGTCCGCGAACAAACTGATTTGCTCTTTAATCTTCAGCATGGATTGACTTTCACCGATGATTTCCGGAAAATGTTGTTTCTGTTCTTTTAGATTGCGATTTTCCCTGGCTAGTTTTGTTAGTTCCGCTTTTACAGCTTCAACACTTTTTATTTTCGGGAAATCGTCTAACTGAAAATTTACGTCAGTTATTCCGGTTTCTCGTTGTACCTGAACAAGGTCTGCATCAATTACACCCCCTTGTTGCAAAAAAATCCAACAGGCGTGCATGGTTGGTGTACCGGAAGTAATGGATATGGTATATTTTACTGCTTTATTATCCGTTTGAATATTTTTGACCGCTCTGTACATTGCCGGATAGACTGTATTATAGTCAGTTGGGTTTTCAATCAGCGTTTCAAAATATCGTACTTCAGTTTCAGGATAATTATTTTGACAGTATTGAAGAATCGAAGATGCCGGTTTTAGATACTTTTCATGATTATAAAGCAGATAAACAATATCATACTGCTTTTCATCTAATAAAGTTAAAATCGCCCCAGGTTTCTCCGCTCCATAGCAATCATTATTTCCAATAAAAGTAAGTAATATTTTTCCCATATAAGAAAATAATCAAAATTAACCGTCATAACAATAAAATTTCATATATGAGAAAAGCCCGGAATAGCCGGGCTCTCGTCAATTATTAGTTTTATTTTTTTTAAAACCGCCAGTTATAGGAAGCTTTCATAAAAAGACCACGATCCATTGTCAGGAATTCCTGAGCCTTGATATAGTCCCGTTGGTTTTCATCCCATTGTGTTTTTTCATACATTGAGCCATAACCAACATGAATAACAGTTCCTGGAATGTAAGTGAAACTAACCAGGTAATCCGTCAGTAATTGTTTTTCGTAAGCATTGTATTCGATGGTTGATCTGAGGAACAAATATTTGTTGATCTGGTAGGTTGTACGGTTCCGATAGATCTGGTAGTCCATAAGGTTTTCTTTCGTATCAGCATGTTTATAATCGTAGCGCATAAAACTGAAATCACTTTGGAATTTTGAACTGGGTTTGTATTCAACCTCAATATTTGTTGTCGTTCTTATAGACTGGCTTGGATCATCCTCATCATACCAGGTTGCATATCCATATGTCTGTGTTATTGAAAATTCCAGATTATCAAAGTACTGCGACCGAATATACATACCAACATCATCATTTCTGTAAATATTATCTTCATAGACCTCGGTAGCGAGTTCAACCCAGTTCATTAAAAAAGTACTGTTATTTAAATGTGTTTCATGCTTCAGTTCTGCAAAGAATTCATTTTTATTATCATATTGATCTCTTCGGACACTTCCCAGGAGCCCCAGTTGAAAACGCTGGACAAAGCTGTGTTCCGGATAATAATTTCTAAACAAAAAGCCGGATAAGGTTGTCAATCCATCCCGGCCCACAAAACCTGACGGTAAACTAAAATTTTTAGAAATATCATGGAGGCTGATATGAGTGGTATATTTCTTGTCAGAATACATATATTCCAGATCCATACTATGGGCATTATCGGACTCATTATCTTCCCGGGTTTGTGTATAAATGACATTACCCATTGTACTATGTTTGCCATTGATCTGGTATTTATAATCTGTTGCCAGGGAATTAAAAAGATCATTCCCCAAACTCTTGGCTGAATATAATCCACCGATATAGGAACTGTTTTTTAAAAGATTTTTATATCTGAAAATACCATGATAGGCGTTCTTATTGACAAGGTCTTCATCACTTTTTGGGGATTCATCAATGGCAATAAGACTGGACAAAGATCCGTTTCCCCCCAGTGTGCCGGATAATTTTAAACCGGCCAGCGGATCAATAATATTCCGGGTGTGAACAGCCTTGCGGATGCTGCTGAAAAACCGCGTCCCGGCCAGATCAAATTTTTCACTCCCTTCCAGGAAAAACGGTCTTTTCTCTCTGTAGTAAACGGATGTTCGAAGATTCTTGGTTACCCGACCTGCGTCAGCTTCTATTTGACTGAAATCAGGATTGTATGTTGCGTCCAGCATTAAGGTTGGAGTTAACCCCATTTTTGCTGTGACGCCAATTTCATTACGATTAAAATCCCGGTTAAAATCACCCTCCTGATTAGAGTATTGCAAATTTTGTGTTACTGAGGGAAGAACTTCAACAGTTCGATTGTAATCCAGGTTTTCATAGGTAATTTTTGTAAATTGGTTTAATAGCGCGCCGCCTTCGGGATCAA
>CAYTLS010000573.1:0-2582 GCA_964438745.1 uncultured bacterium | reverse complement strand
TGATGGCACGAATGATCAAAGCCATGGGCATCAAGATGGTGCTGTCCGGTGAAGGTTCCGATGAGATGTTCGGCGGTTACCTGTATTTCCACAAAGCGCCGAATGCGAAGGAACTTCATGAAGAAACCGTGCGTAAACTGAAAGCGCTTTACATGTATGATAATCTGCGTGCTAACAAATCCATGGCAGCCTGGGGTGTGGAAGCCCGCGTACCTTTTTTGGATAAGGATTTTCTCGATGTGGTGATGCGCCTTAATCCGAAAGATAAAATGTGTAAAGATGGCAAAATGGAAAAACATATTCTCCGTCAGGCTTTTGAAGATTACCTGCCTGAAGAAATTGTCTGGCGCCAGAAAGAACAGTTCTCAGATGGGGTCGGTTACTCATGGATTGACAGCCTGAAAGATTATGCCGAAAAAGAGGTCAGTGATAAACAACTTGCCAATGCCCGTCATCGGTTTCCTTTCAAAACACCGAACACCAAGGAATCCTATCTCTATCGTCAGATTTTTGAATCCCATTTTCCGTCACAAACCGCGATTGATACTGTGCCTTTTGATCCATCGATCGCCTGTTCTACATCCAAGGCTTTGGAATGGGACAAGGCTTTTCAGAATTCTGCTGATCCTTCCGGACGCGCTGTGAAAAATGTGCATCAGGATAGTTATTAATAGATTTTTTTACTGGTTTTACTGGTTTTTACGGGTTCCCAAATTGAATTTGGGAACCCGTAAAAAGAAAAAAAATTCAAAACACTTGCAATTATCTATTTTATTATTTAACGTATAACCGTCACTAAAAAAATCAAGAGGTAAGCAAAGCACAAAAACTGATACGTAACTTTCAATTATAATTAAAATATCAATCTTTATTTTTCATTTCCAATGCTGTATTCACAGCATTTTTTATTGTACCGTCAAATTTTTAATTATCATTATATGAATAGGGTTAAAGGGGTTTAACTATGAAGAAATTATTTATATCTATCGTTATCGTAATATTGATGTATGTATCATTTTTAATGTGTGCAAAAAGCACCCGGGAAGTTCTGCAACGGGTTGAAAATAGCGATTATACCGAAGATGTCAGTTGGCGCTGATAGAACCTGACCGGCATTTTTAAAATTATGGCAAAACAATACATTCATTAAAAAAATTAAATTGGATCAATGGCCAGGAGACATTGATGTACAAAATATCGGGCCCGGTGGAATTTCACCTGATGTTTTTTATCTCCGTTGTATTTTTATAAATTATGCAGTCTAATATATTTATAACATATTATTTCGAACGATAAGCTTCAGGAATCAGTTGATAATAAGTAAAATTAAACATTTTTTGTTAAATTAATATATCATCCTACATATTTTCCTCTTATTATACTAAAGATCAATCATTTATAAGAAAATACTGCTGAAGTATTTATTTATTGTATTTATTAAATTTTATCAATATTATAAAAAGAATATCAATGATGACTTAATCAGGAGGAGTTATGGCCTACGAAAACTTAAAAAGTTTCACCTTGTTTAGGCGGTTAGACGATAGTGCACTGGCAATGATCCGGTCGCGAATTATCGTGCAAAATTATGCACGGCATGATGTTATTATTTTTGAGGGTGACGAAGATCAGGATCTGTACCTGATTAATAAAGGCGGCGTAAAAGTCAACCAAATTAATTTTGAAGGCAATGAGGTCGTGATCAATACCTTGGGTGCCGGTGATTTTTTTGGTGAAATGGCCATCATCAATCGCGAAACGAGATCAGCCAATGTCGTGGCAACCGAGAATACGGAAATATATAAATTAGGCGGACCGGACTTTTTACAACTTCTACATGCCCATTCAACAATTGCCATAGCCCTGCTGCAACGGATGAGTGTCAGGCTGAAAAAATGTGATAAGCGGATAAATGAATTAAGTCTTAATTTTGCCGAGAGTCGCATTGCCATGAGTCTGATCAATACTGCCCGTCAGGCCGGCAAGGTTACCAATAAACATGTTGTTATTGACGGCATTCCTTATAAGGATGAGCTGGCACAAATGGCCTGTACATCCCGGCAGGTGGTTGAAGAAACCCTGAGCAATTTTAAAAAACAAGGCATTATTGCCGAACAGGAAGATAGATTGTTAATATTTGATTTTAATAAATTTATAAAGGATTTTAGTTAGAAATTCGGTAGTGATTTATGTGAGGGATATCAATAGGGATATCTGTTTTTTTGACGATATTTACCTGTTGTGTGAATAATATCAAGAGGAAATTCAAAGATGAACAATTTGATCATTTATTATTCCTTTACCGGGAATAATCGCTATCTGGCAGAACGGTTACAAAAACAGTTGGATTGTGAACTCATTGCTCTCAGGGAGCAGAAAGAAAGAAAAACCGCTGCTATTCTGTGGGACCTACTATTGCGACGGAAAAGCAAGTTGCAATCCATTAAACCTGACTGGGAAAAATTTGACCAGGTTATTTTTATCGCACCCATCTGGGATAAGGGAATTGCAACGCCTATGAAAACTTTTTTAATGAATGAAAAGGATAATTTTAAAAAATATTCTTTTTTTACAGTCTGCAC
>CAYTLS010000572.1:0-2582 GCA_964438745.1 uncultured bacterium | reverse complement strand
TGGGGGAATCAGTGAAGCTTTTCTCGGTGTTGGGTACAAATTCGGGTCCCGTCTGAGTTTTGGCGCCAAATCAAAAATCCTGTTTGGAAATTATGATTTTGAAAATGAATTGGATTATGGAAACAGCGGTGGCATTAATTCAAGATACAGTCATAAGTTGAAAATGGAAGGATTACAAACCGAATTAGGTGTTGGCTGGTATCAGAAGAATGACTTTTCTTTGGGATTTTCATATACGCTTCACAATGTATTTAGTTATGAATCGGATATCAACTATTATTATGGCCCCGATAGTTCAACAAAAAGCAGGGAAATCCAGTTACCAGCTAAGATTACCCTGTCAATGCAAAAAAAATTATCAAAACAATTGTATTTTTCTTCAGATTTTTATTATTTAGGGAACTATTCTGATTTTGTGAATAATGTAGAATTTTTTAATGATATTAATAGTGATGATTCTTATTTTTTAGGGGTAGGAATAGAAAGAATCCATAGGGACAGAATTTATAAAAATTCCTTGAAAAATCTTGATTACAGATTAGGTGCTTTTTACAAAACAGAGCCTTTTTATAAAGGTGATAAACAGATTCGGGACATTGGTGTTTCATTGGGACTTGGGATCCCGATGAATATGAATTTGAATAGCATTGATATCAGTTTTCAATATATTAACAGGTCCGGTTTTTTAGAGGATGAAATCGGTAAGGAGTCGATATATAAACTTAGTTTTGGAATTACAACCGGTGGGTTGTGGTTCCGACGATAGAACAATTATTGAGGAGATGACATGTTAACTAAATTTACCAAACAAACCGTTTTGATTTTGTTATCCGTTTTTGCGGTAACCTTTTTAGTCCAATGTGTGCCACCACCGGCCACAGAAACAGAATCCGCAGACACTGCAGAACAAGAGAAAAAAGATTATGATACCAGAACCTGTGACAGATACCTGAGCTTTGCTTATGGGTATTATCAAAATCAAGACTGGCGCGGTACCATTAAAAACTATCGCAAAATGATCGAGAATAACTGTGAAGAAGCCTATGCAGATGATATTTTCTATTATATGGGCAGAGCCTACAGGGAATTAGGGTCAGAAAACGAAATCTATCTTGACAGCGCCGCTTACACCTATCAGCGGGGATTGGAATATTTACCTTCCAATACTGCGTTACGAAAAAATCTTGCCTATGTTTATCGCCTTCAGGGTAAAACAGAAATGGAAATTCGTGAATATGAAAAGTTGGCCGAAAGGGACCCGGAAAACCTTGATTATTATAAAGAACTGGTGAAATTATATTTTCAAACCGAAAGATTTGAAGATGTTATCTGGGCGGCAGAAAAGATTTTGGAACTTGATCCCGGTAATCAGCAGGCTTTAAATGACAGAATGCTGGCTTATCAAAAATTAGGTAAAGACCTGACTGAGGTACAAAAAGAAACCTGGGAAAAAAATCCCACCGCCACAACCGGCCTGGATTATGCAACTGCACTGGAAGAAAAGAAAGAATATGAAGAGGCGATTGTGGTGCTAAAAAAAGTAACCATGATAGCTCCGTCAAATTTTGAAGCCTGGGAAAAACTTGGCTCAAATTATAAAAATATTGAGGATAAGGAAAATGTAATCAAAACCTATTCCCATATTGCCACTAAATTATCACCCAGAGATTTGACAATTATTGCTAATATCGTTGATGCACAACTTTCACTGGCGAAATTTGAAGAAGCTTACGAATGGGCAAAACGCGCCTACCAAATTAATCCTGAATCCAAAGTTTCCAATAAACTGATGGGAGATGTTTACTACAGCGCGGCAGAGTATTGTTCCAAAGAGGTTGATTTTGAGGATAAACTGGTCTACAAACTGGCTTATGACTACTATAAAAAAGCCAGCGAACTTGGAGAATACAGTGTAAAAAGCCGGTTGGATTACCTGAAAGAATTTAGAATTCCCTCTAATGAAGACTGGTTTATGAATAAATATGATGCCGGCGGAAAAGACAGAACTGATTTTACACCGCAAAAAGAATGTTATAACTGGATTGACGAAAGCGCTTCAAAATAATGAAAAAAATGCTCTATATCGGGTCTGACCATGGTGGTGTGGACTTGAAACAAGAATTAATTGATTTTGCAACAGAGCAAGGAATTAAGATACAGAATCTCGGTACTGACAACCGGGATTCTGTTGATTATCCTGATTATGCCAAAAAGGTAGCAGAAAAGGTGGCCGGAAATGACAATGCTTTTGGTGTGGCGATCTGCCGCTCAGGTATTGGCGTTAGTATTTCGGCCAATAAGGTAAAAGGGGTTCGGGCCGCACTGGTTAGTTCTGAAGAACTAGCCCGGTTAAGTCGTCAGCATAATAATGCTAATGTCCTTTGTTTTGGGGCCGATTTTATCGAACCCGGCGTTGCCAAAAAAGCATTGTTAAAATTTGTCACAACCGAATTTGAGGGAGGACGACACGCCCGGCGTGTCCAGAAAATGACAGACTTGGAGGGTCAAGATGAAATTTAAATATTTGTCAGCACAGGACCGTGAAGTCCTTAATTCAGTGAAAGCTGAACTGGAACGAGAAC
>CAYTLS010000571.1:0-2589 GCA_964438745.1 uncultured bacterium | reverse complement strand
GGGTAATGGGTGGCTGGCCGGTGGGCAGATCGGCTATCGTTTTACTGACCGGCTATCAGCGAATTTCAGAGTGAATTTTGATTATATGACACTGCAAGAAGACTCGGTATTATTGGAATGGGACTGGCCTTATTGGGACGAGCGCTATATTGACTGGATGCTGACCGGCGCTTCCCAGGAAGAAGTGGATTCTATCTCCACACTGGGCGAATACTGGCGCAATGACTCCTCATATCACGGTGTTTTTAATGATCATCAATGGGTGCAGGAACTGAGTTTTTCTGTAAACATGAAATATAAACAGCCCATTACCGAAAAGTTTTCTCTCTTTGGTAGCATGGGATTTGGGTTTAACCTCTATGAACGTCGGTTGAAAATGGTGGAAGACTGGTGGAAAACCTTTACCTGGGAATGGGACTCAACGGGTATTGCTCAAGAAACATATTCTGAAGATGAAATGGAGAAATATCAGAAAATGCAGGACCTGCATAACGAAGACCCCGATGATTATGAAATGGACCGCATTTTTAATGACGACAGCACTGACGTTACTTATAAATTTATTTATGATTATTACACAAAAGTGACCCACTTTGCACCCAGTAAGAAAGGAACGGTCTTTTTTCTTACACCGGAAATCGGTTTGAGTTACGCCATTGCAACCTGGGTGGACCTGGAACTGGCATACCAGGGCGTCTGGTATTTCACCGGCGACAGTATCGAAGGTGTGGAAAATCTCTTCAATGTTAAAACCAATAGCAGAAAATGGTTTCCTTTTGAATCCAAGAGTATGGTGACATTAGGGCTAACCTTTAAATATTAATCGAGGTCATCAATGAATTTTAATAAACTATGTCTGACTTTTGTACTGATCATTTTATTGTCTACCCATTTAATGGCTGATAACTGGCGATTTTCTGCCAATGGTGGCTATTGTAAACCGGTGGGGGAACTCACAGAATGGTTCAATTCCGGTATGGAAGTCCAGGTGGGATTTGGCAAAGAAAGAGATGATAATTGGGTTGTCGAAGGTCTGGTTGTCTATTCTATGTTTAGCGATGAAAATCTGTCAGGGTATGCTGACGGCAATCTGGAACTGAAATTGGAAACTATCGCAATTTGGGCCAATGGAAAGTATACAATGGGTAATTTCGGCCCGGCGGCCTTTTATTTAAATATTGCCGGCGGTCCGGTCTACTGGAAAGCGATCCGTGGTGAAATTGATGCCAATGAAGAATTGACTATTCCTTATATTCCGGAACGACAACTGGAAGAATGGAATATGGGCTTTCGGTCAGGTCTTGGGACTGAAATGAAATTTGGCCAAATCGGTCTGGATGCCATGATCAATTATCGGTTAATCATCGGTAGTTTATGGCCCACTATGCAGGAGCATATTGAGTTGGAGGGCGTGAATGGATTCCAGAGTGTGAATATAAATATTGGACTGTTTTATAATTTTTAAGGCGGAGGCTGAGGCTGAGATTAAGGCTAAGGTTTAGATTGAATGAATTGAGATAAAAGTTCTATGAAAAATGAAATAAACCAAAATTATTATTTTAAATTTACAACCCCCTTGTTCCCCCTTGACAAAGGGGGACACGACATAGCAACCTTTTATGTGCAAAATACATAATGTATCGAAGTCGTTGCCTGAACCAGGCCAGTTCTCCCTTGAAAGGGAGATGCCACCTGCCCGCAGCAGGCGGGGAAGGGTTTAAAAATAATATTCGAAGCAAAATTTTTGATAAGACCGGAGGGAAGAAAATGAAAAAAATGTTACTATTTATCTTTTTACTAATTATATCGGTGAATTTATTCGCTCAGAATCCCTACCAGGAGGTTTGGAAACGAACGGATCTGTTTGATTCCGGGGATTATGATCCGACCCGCGGAATGGTCTGGAATCCGAATACTGATCATTTATTGGTGGTCACCCGCACAGATCCCTATCCCAGAATACTGATTCTTGATCCGGAAACCGGCCAGGATATTGGTGTCATGGATACAACAAATTTACCGACTGATATTCAAACAGAAGAAGGCATTGGTCAAATCGATATTGCCGACGATGGTGTCATCTATGTTTGCGATCTGGGGGATAAAGAGCAGGAAATGCCTTTCCGAGTCTGGAGATTTGAAGATGAATCTGCTACAGCAGAACTCGTCTTTGACGCGATTGTTGATTCCGAAGATCCCAACAATACCAAAGAATGGTATGGCGCTTCCTTTGACATTATCGGGGGCGGAATAGAGACTTATTTATACACTAGTGGCTGGCAGAACAGTCAAATTGCCGTTCTGAAAATGGGTGGCCGAGGCTGGTTTGAAGTGGACCATTTTATTCCCGTACCAACAATGAACAGCGCGAGACACGGCATATCGGTCATTGAACCGGGCGGTAATCTCTGGATTAATGGCGCCGGTACTTCTGATCCGCCGGCAAGAATGATCTCTAATGCAGGTGATATTCTCTGCGAAGTACCAACCGACACAATGATTGGTGGCGCTGCCAGTGAAACCATTCATTGGTCTGTAGGAGATTATAATATTATTTCTGCGGTTCACGCCAATGCCGTTGACCACACG
>CAYTLS010000570.1:0-2593 GCA_964438745.1 uncultured bacterium | reverse complement strand
ATAGTGCTGATTTTGGCTTTATTCAGATGCACCGGACTTTTCAGAATGCCGTGCTGGCAGCTGCTTACACTGTCAGAGATAAGCAAAGTCAGAATATTATTCGCGCTTTTGGCGATTGGGATCGCGATCCCCTGGATACAACAGCGACGGATATCAGTCTGAAGTTGATTAAGACCAATGTTGTGGCTGATGGCAGTCACCCAACCTGGGATCTGATGTGGCGCAATGTCTATGATCTTCAAGCCACCGGTATTGATTCCACAGGGTTTGATCTGGAAATTTTATATGACGGAGCAACCGGCCCTGAACCGAGAGACCAGGAAGACGGTGAAACCTTTCTTAAAAAGTTCAGTCTTGATATTCGGGATGCAGCCGGTGCGCCGGGTCAGGATGATATGGTGGATTTAGGAACGGGTCTGGTGCGATTGAGTACCGGCGAGTTGATCTTTCCTTACTTGAAGCCATTTGAATATGATCCTTCCGAAGGCGGTGAGGGTAACCCCAATATTGAAGGCTATGATAATGAAGTCATGTATGAAAAAAATCTGCGAACCTCCCGGGATGATATTGTTGGCGAAACAAAATTTGTAATTCGTATCAAATATGAAAACCGCAGTTCTATGATCCAACTGCCACCGATGTTGATGGAGGGTAGTGAAGAAATTACGCTGAATGGCCAGAAACTGGTCAAAGGCACTGATTATGAAATTGATTACTTCAGCGGAATGCTGAATATCTATCGCGAAGAAGCGACCAAACCTGATGCGAAGTTGGATATTAAATATGAAAAAAACTCCTTTTTCCAGCTCAAGAAAAAGACTATCCTGGGGGCCCGCGCAGAATACGCCTTTGGGCCTGACAAACGGAATTTTATTGGCGCTACCGGTTTGTACTATAGCAAATCCGTGGTCGATGATAAGGTCGAAGTCGGGTATGAACCGATGGCCAATTTTGTCTTCGACATCAATGGACGCTATCAAAAAGATTTGAATTTCCTGACCAAAGCTCTGGACCGGTTGCCCCTAATTGATACAGATAAGCAGTCCTCCTTCAATGTAGAAGGTGAAATTGCCCGCGTACTCCCCAATCCAAACACCAGCAATAATAAGGAAACCGGCGACGATGACGGTGTCGCTTATGTCGATGATTTCGAAGGCAGTAAGCGTACTATTTCCCCGGTTTTGACCAAGAATTTTTGGTCCCGTTCCGCACCGCCACAGGATAAAGCAGAGTATACGAAGTTTGATCAGAATGAAATGATGGGACATGTCTTTTGGTATGTGGATTATGATGGTGTCATGCTGACTGATATCTGGCCGCAAAAAGATCTGGGCCGGAATAAGCAGGATCGGCGCACCAGTCCCCTTTATATGACACTGGAACCGGAAGCTGCGCCGGCGGTTGGGGTCAATGCCCCTACCAGTATGAAAGAAGAAGCCTGGGGTGGGATCACTTACTTTTTCCCAATCAGTTCCACCAATCAGTCAAAAACCAAGTTTATTGACATTTGGATGCGTGGCGAAGTTGGAAAACTGCATGTGGATATTGGAACCATTAGTGAAGACCAGATACCTGATCGAAAATTGAATACCGAAGATGTTTTTCAGGATTATGCCAATAATCGCTATGATCCCGGTGAAGATATTGGTCTGGATGGATTAAAAAATGAAAATGAATTTTTGATTGTTAAGGATTTTAATACCGGTAATTATGATACGCTGTATTATGGTGATGAGCGGTTATCGGACTATCGACGCAAACCCAATGACCCTGGGCTGGATGATTTTAATTACAAGGCTGGAACTTATGATTATAAATATTTGCGAACAGTGAATGGAACAGAAGGCAATAAGGAAGATGGCGCCACCAACGGCCGGCCGGACACGGAAAACAGAAATGATAATCCCACCATTGATGTGGCCAATAATTATCGGTCTGTGGAAATTGATCTGAGTGAAAATATAGTGGAAAATGTTTTTTTTGAAGATGAAACAGAGTTTGATAATGGCGAAAAGACGGGCTGGCGGTTATATCGCATACCTCTGATCGCTTTTGAAAATCTACACCCGGATGTCTTTAATGATGAGAGTTTTTCTTTTCAATATGTGGAGGCCCTTCGTCTGTGGATGGACGGCATCAGTGATGAAAAGGCGACCGTCGCCATTGCGAAAGTTGAAATGGTCAGAAATGAATGGGAAGCCAGGGGAATTGCTAACACATCGGACAATGGCGTTTTTTTGATGCCTGATACGAATTCTTATATTTCTCAGGAAAAGACTTTTGCGACGACTGTAAAAAATACAGAAGAGAATACCGATTATGTCCCACCAAAAGGGGTGGAAGGCGAATATGACAAAGTCAATGAAGTTCAGCGCAAAGAACAATCCCTGGTGCTGAAAATTTATGATGAAGTTGAAGGCTCCCTGGGATTGAAACCCGGCCAAATCGCGTCGGCGGAAAAGGATATTCTTGACGCTCAGGGGTTGAGTTTGATCAATTATAAACGATTGAAAATGTTTGTTCACGGAAAAGTGGATGGCTACATCGACGGCGAGGAAACGCCGCTGAATTATTTTATGCGCTTTGGAAAAGG
>CAYTLS010000569.1:0-2595 GCA_964438745.1 uncultured bacterium | reverse complement strand
TGTTTTCAATGTTCCCGATGCCCAGGCTTGTGTTATGGATATTGAAGGATATATCAACCAACTGGTTATGGGTGACGGTACTAACGGAGACACCTTGCGAATCGTAGAAGGCGGTCACTTAATGACAGGACCGGCCTGGTCAGCTGTTGCTTACAATGATACAGCTGTCATGGTTGTTGAGTCGGAAGGTACTGTAACCTTTGGTCAACACCTTTGGGTCAGTTTAAACGAAGGCGGTCATGGTACGCTTATTCTGGATGGTGGAACGGCCAATGTATCCGAAATGATCGGTCTTGGCTGGAATGCCGGCACAGGATTTATTAATGTAAATAGTGGATTGTTAAATCTTGCCAACATAAATCCAGACCGTTCAATTGGCGATGGTTCTTTAATTACAATTGATAAGGGTATCGTTACAATTACAGGTGATCATGTATCTGCAGTGAATGATTTTATTACAGCTGGTAAAATTGTTGCCAAAGATGAAAATGCTGAATTATGGGTTAACTTTGATGCCACTGCCAATACCACAACTCTATTAGCAATTCCGGAAAAATCCGGAACAACGGTCTGGAACCCTGTCGAACTTCCTGATTCTGGGGGACTGTGGTCAAATTTAATAAATTGGACAGGAAGACGTGTACCTGATAGCACACATAAAGTAGTTTTTAATGTAGATGGTGCGCAGGAATGTATCCTGAATACAGATGCATATGTAAAACAGATCGTGCCCGGCGATAACGGTCCCGGTACTCTGCACATTACAGATGGTGGCAATTTAACAACCGGAGCTGTTTGGTCAGCTGTAGCCTATAATGATACCGCAACAATGGTTGTCGATAGTGGCGCCACAGTAACGTTTGGTCAGCACCTATGGGTTGGCTTTTTAGAGGGTGCAATGGGTACATTGATCCTCAATGGTGGAACTGTTAATGTATCAAATATGACTGGAATTGGGTGGAATGGCGGTACCGGATTTGTTCATGTCAATAGTGGTGAGTTCAATCTGGGAGAAATTGATGCCCGAAATTCCATCCAAGAAGGCTCACTGCTGGAAATTGGTGATGGTATTGTAACAATCATGAATAATCAGGCACCAATTGTTCAAGGGTATATTGACGCAGAAAGAATCCTGCCAAAAGACAGCACAAAGACAATTAGTGTTTCCTATGATTCAACCGCCAATATGACAACAATCAAAGCTGTCATGGAAACAGGTGTTGATGAAGAGGTTCAGGTGGCTCAGGTATATGAACTGAAACAAAATTATCCAAATCCTTTCAATCCGACTACAGAAATAAGATTCAGTCTACCAAAAACTGTTAAAGTTAACTTAACCATTTACAATATGATGGGCCAGAAGGTTAAAACACTGGTAAATAGATCATTGAACAATGGAAGTTATGGGTTTGAATGGAATGGCACTAATGATCTGGGACAGAGAGTTGCAACCGGGGTTTATTTTTACCAGTTACATTCGAAAATCGGTATTAAAACCAGGAAAATGTTGTTTATAAAATAATATACAAAGTGAAACTATATTGAACTTGATTATAGATGATAGTATTATTAAATATAGTGAAGGTAAATAAGATCAGACGAATGACGGGAATAAAATCCTGTCATTCGTCTGATAACTTTTTTAGAATAGTAAAAGAGGAATGCTATGGTTGATAAAGAAAGCCCAATACCGATTTATATACAAATCAGAGATGATATTTTTGATGATGTTGAAACAGGTAAATACAGCGCGGGAGAAAAACTTCCATCTGAAAGACAGCTTGCGGAACAGTATGATGTAACAAGAGTAACCATCAGCAAGGCCATTAAACTACTGAATGAACAGGGATATATTGATATTCGGCGTGGCGCGGGTTCTTTTGTCATGGACAGAAAACATTCTGTCAATGGCACTTTAAAACAGATAATCGGTGTTTTGGTGCCTGACATAAAGCGCGGTATTATGGTTGATTTGCTGCGCGGAATTGAAGATGAGGCGATTGCGAATGGATACAGTACAATTATTTGCAATACGGATAACCAACTGGATAAGGCAAATATGTATGTCGACCAACTGCTTGGAATTGGCGCCAAAGGCGTGATCTATTACCCGATCCAGAAATTAAATGGTGAAGAAGATCGTGTTTGGGAAGTTGTGGAGCGTTTGATTGATAATGATACAGCTCTTGTACTGATCGATCATGAGTGTAAACAAATTACAACCGATCTGATTGTAACAGACAATTTCGGCGGTGGGTTTGAGATGACTGAATACCTGGTGAAAATGGGGCATCGCAGAATTGCGGTGGTTTATGATTATATGGAAACCAGTATCAAAGACAGAATTTCAGGCTATAAAGAATCTTTAAAAAGGCATAATATAGAATTTGACCCCAATTTAATCCAAAATATTAAGGAATACGGATTCACTGAATCTTTTTCTGAATTGGTAAAACTGATAAAAAATGAATTGAAAGCAACGGCCATATTTGCTATGAACGATTTGCTTGCTACTGATATCTATTTTCACACCAATAAATTAGGAATTAAGATTCCGGAAGATCTCTCGGTCGTGGGGTATGATGACCTGCAGTT
>CAYTLS010000568.1:0-2595 GCA_964438745.1 uncultured bacterium | reverse complement strand
CTTTTAG
Source organism: uncultured bacterium (assembly GCA_964438745.1). Taxonomy (GTDB): domain Bacteria; phylum Fidelibacterota; class UBA2242; order UBA2242; family JAFGTP01; genus JAFGTP01. The sequence continues at coordinate 2,588 of CAYTLS010000568.1, read as the reverse complement.
ACTTCGGAGGTTTTGTTTATTTTGCAATTATATTTATTTCTGCTTTAAATTTTAATAAATAAAAACTATTTTATAATATAATTAATGGTGAGGTCGCTATGTTACGCTTGACAAAAATTTTATCTTTGATATTATTAGTTTTATGTTCCTCAATTTCAGCACAGGATAATGACAAATTTAAAGAAAATACTGAAGAGGCGAAGATTGGTATCGCAATATTACAGTTGGACAATAATGGCGTTACCGAAAGTGAAGCCAAAGCTTTGACTGACCGTTTGCGGCTGGAAATTTTTCGTCTTGATAAATTTGAAGTCATGGAACGACAGAAAATGACGACGATCCTCAATGAGATGCAATTTCAGCTCTCAGACTGTACTTCCGATGAATGCGCCATCGAGATTGGACGCATGATCGGTGTCGCCAAGATGGTGGCCGGATCAGTGAGTAAAGTCGGTGAATACTATACTGTCAGTGCCCGGGTAATTGATATGGAAACCAGTCGTATTGAACTGACTGCTGTGGTTGATATGGAAGGAACACTTGGCATGGTGCTCACTCAAGCTATCCCCTCAATTGCAAAACAACTTTGCCAGGTTGAAGAAGAGATACCGGTAATTTTGGAAGAGGAAGTAAAAACCGGAATTATCAATATAACCTCGAAACCAGCTAATGCAAATATTTATATTAATAATGAGTATCGCGGATTGACTCCTCTTGAATTAGAATTAGATCCCGGCGAAAAGTATTTTATTAAAGTCAGTAAAGAAAATTATGAACCCTATCAACAAAATTACTTTGTTGAAAAAGGTGAAAAATATGAAATATCCATCATGATGGAACGAATAGAAGAAAAACCGATTGTGACACAGAAGCCGGTTGAACAGGAAATGCCAAAAGAAATTCCTGATAATTATGAACGAAAAATAGAAAAACCAAAATCCGTGAAATACCGTGTTTTTCGTATTGGCTATTTTTCAGCAACTGAAGTGGATGAAATGAATAATCATTTATGGAATATTAATGAAAATATTACCTCTGGAAATGCTGTGTTCAATGACCTGGAAACGGAAGCATATACTGATAAATTGGAAAAATTTCACGGGCTGAGTTTAGCTTCCGGGCAACAACTTTTTGGGACTGTATTTCTCGATTTTTCTTTGGGCATTTTAATTAGTACAATGGAAAATAATAATCAACACTTTGCCAATTTTCGGGATCAAACTCCTCTGGATATTACCTATGGATTAGGTCAGGCAGGGCTGGATTTAAAGCTATTTTTATTTGACAATACTGTTGCAAATCCTTTCCTGCTGGTTGGCGGCAACTTCAATTTTATGGTAGTTGATGCTAAATATGATGGTGAATCCGTTGGCGGGGTATTTTACCAGGGTTGGGGATTCCGTTATGGCGGCGGCCTGGAACTGCGGCTTGCCAATTCTTTTGGGATTACCGGTAGTTGGCATCAGCAATCCACAATAATGGAATTAACAGAAATTGGTGATGACTCAGAGAACTTTGAGGAGAACGATATGTCGGAATTAGAACCTGATCCTGCTTTTTTCAAGATACAACTTAATTTTTATAGCGAGAAATAAACAAGTGAAATGGTGTTTCGGTCTCCATGCACCAGCCCTTTGCGAAGGTTCTCAACAATTCCTAAGGGGGGATAACTTTTAGTTATCCTACATTATTCATGAAATATTACTGCTCAGTTATCCACACCACTGTAATGGATAATTTTTGCTTGCCCGGCGTAATAAGATGAAGACGGGCTCGTCCGGTCTATGCGGGATTATCCTGAATATAGATGTGATAAATTAGAATATTATAGTGGGAATTGTTATCTACAAGAATGTGTAAGGTAACTGAATAGTTACTATAAAATAAAAAACCGTCCTTCCTTCAAAATGATTGAAGACTTTTTGAAATGATATTTCGGTCTTCATGCACCAACCCTTGCGAAGGTTTTCAACCATACGCACGGGTTTCAGGTCTGCGGAACAAACTCTATTTCTTCATCGTTTCATATCAGTAATAAGGATCATAGAATATTCATTTTACCTATGAAAAACATTAACATTTTGTTAAATTTGATGTCTTGGTAAAGAGGATAAAAATTGGATGTTTTTGAAAAGTGGAGAAATTTAATGAGAAAAATAACCCTTCTGTTCTTAGGAATACTATTCTTGCTGGCCAATTGTTCACAAAAGGTCGGTGTGAAACTGGATCCGGATTTCAAACCTGAAGTTCGTGTGGTGGCTAACCAGGATTATCCGGAAATAAAAGTTGCTGAAATTGTTGATGCCGTGACTGTGGCGGATAAAAATTATCCCATTATACAAAAAGATGGCCGGGAAATCGCAAAATTACCAAGAAAATATTTGAAAAATGCGAACCAATATAATTTCCGTTCCGGTACGCTTGATCATTGGAAATTTACCTATTTAGAAAATAGCAAAGTTCTGGAAGCAGAGCCCAAAAGTTATAAAGTACCGGTGACTTTATTACGACAAAATCCTCGTGATTATGATAAATTCCGTCCCTTCATTCGTGACGATCTGGCCAATATATCGGTCTATTTTAAAGAT
>CAYTLS010000567.1:0-2602 GCA_964438745.1 uncultured bacterium | reverse complement strand
ATAAAAATGGCACTCCTTTGGACGAACCGGTCCAGATCACCAATTATGAAAAAGACGGTATTCGCGATTTTGATATCTCTCCAAAAGGTAAAATTATATTCGAACGGATCATGGATATTTATGCCATGGACGCCAATTCCAAAGAAATCCAAAAAGTTAATATTGAAGGCGGCGTTGATGACCGGTTTTATAGTGAGGAAATGAAAACCTATTCATCTGATGTGAATGATTATGCTGAATCACCGGAGGGAAAATACTCCTTATTAGAAATTCACGGCGAAATTTTCGTGACAGAAAATGACAAAGAAAAAAGTAAAACCCTGAACATCAGCCAGTCTTCTTTCCGTGACAAAGATCCGGTTTGGATAGATGACAAAACAGTGCTTTACTTATCAGATAGAAATGGTAACTTCGATATCTATTTAACCAAAACAGTAGAAGATAAACCGCTTTTTAAAACCTTAAAGCATGAAACGATCAGACTAACCAAATCTGACCAGGACGAAGGAAGTCTGCTGATTTCCCCGGACCGCAAAAGAATCGCTTTTGTTCGTGGTGAAGGGACCCTGATTGTGGCTGACATTGATAACAATAATATCAAAAACGAAACCAAATTACTGGATGGCTGGGCCAAACCGGAAGGCATCACCTGGTCACCGGATAGTAAATGGTTAGCTTATTCCTTGGAAGATCTCAGTTTCAATGCAGAGGTCTATATTCATGCCGCTGATAATAGCCAGGATCCTGTCAATGTCTCTATGCATCCCCGCGGCGACTATTCTCCTGAGTGGAGCAGAGATGGTTCAAAACTGGGATTTCTCTCCACCCGCAATAATCAAAATTATGATATCTGGTATGTTTGGCTGACGAAGGAGGATTGGCAGAAAACCAAATCTGACTGGGAAGACATGGAAGATGAAACACCGGAGGAAGATGAAGACAAAAAGGATGATGAGGAAAAAGAGAAAGAAAGCGTCGCCCCCATCAACATTGATTTCAAAGATATATACAAACGGACGGTTCAACTGACCAGTCAGCCCGGCGATGAACGCAGTATGGTGTTCTCTGAAGATGGCAAAACAATCTTTTATACCGGTATCAATCCGGTTAATGAAAAATATGATCTCTATTCCATTCAATGGGACAAAACCGAAAATAAAGCACTGACTTCAAGTGGTTTGAATCCAACCATGATATCCCTGAGTAATGATGGCAAATCTCTTTATATGCTGCAAAAAGGAAGTCTGAAAAAATTCGACATTAGTAAAAGCAGTTCCGAGAATATTGCCTTCAAAGCCAAACTGAATATCAATTACGCCAAAGAACGTAAACAGGTCCTGAGTGAAGTCAAACGAACCCTTGGCAGACGCTTCTATGATCCGGAATTCCACGGTCAGGACTGGGATAAATTGAATACCCATTACGAAAAAAGAATATTGAATGCATCGACCAAACATGATTTTCGTGATATGGTCAACCGTATGCTGGGTCAGTTGAATGCCAGCCACATGGGACTCTATGGCAGAGACCGGGCAGAAACCATTGATGAAGACACCGGTCGTCTGGGCGTTGAAGTCTCTCCGGAGAAAAAAGGTGTTCGCGTTGTTCGCGTTATTCCCGATACTCCGGCCGATAAAAAATTCAGTCGCTTGTACAAAGATGATTTGATCGTTGCGGTTAATGGTATTGCTGTCAATGACGTTGAAAACTACTATTCGCTACTGACGAATACTGTCGGTGAAAAAGTTTTGCTGACGGTCAAGAATAAGGAAAATGGCGATCGTGATGTGGAAATTCGTCCCGCATCCTCCATTCGCTCAGAATTGTATAATGAATGGGTTGAAGACAGGCGTGATCTGGTTAATAAGTATTCTAACGGTAAACTTGGATATCTACACATTCAGGGAATGAACTGGGAAAGTTTCGAACGCTTTGAAACAGAATTCGCAGCAGCAGCCAATGGTAAAGATGGGATCGTGATCGACGTCCGCTACAATGGTGGTGGATGGACGACAGATTATCTGATGGCGGTGTTGAACGTCAAACAACATGCCTATACCATTCCCCGTGGCGCAACCAAGTCACTGAAAAGCCATGCCGATTTTTCTGATAAGTATCCCTTTGCTGAAAGACTACCATTCTTTCCATGGACCAAACCCTCAGTCGCCTTGTGTAATGAAAACAGCTATTCCAATGCTGAAATTTTTTCCCATGCCTATAAAACGCTTGGTATCGGAACACTAGTTGGTAAACCTACCTTTGGCGCAGTGATCTCAACCGGCGGACAGGGATTAATGGATGGTTCTTTTGTACGGGTTCCCTACCGTGCCTGGTATACCAAAGCCACCGGCAAAAATCAGGAATTAGTCCCGGCAGTTCCCGACATTATTCTGGAAAACGCTCCGGACTACAAAGTAAAAAATCAGGATGCTCAATTGAAAAAAGCAGTTGAGATTCTAATGAAAAAATAAACACGTCATAATAAAAAAATCTGGCAGGTGTTTAAAGACCTGCCAGATTTAATTAATACATATTTATATTAGGGTTTACATTCCCCAGGAAAGACTGACAAAAGCATTTCTGGTCGCTCCCGGCCAATAAT
>CAYTLS010000566.1:0-2605 GCA_964438745.1 uncultured bacterium | reverse complement strand
CGGGCAGATTGATTATGAAGAAAAAGATGCCGGTTCCCAGCAATTGGGTGGCGTTGTATTCTCCCAGGAAAATGAAACTGCGCCGGTGCGAACCAATCGTATGGAACTGCGGGATATTTATCGCAATGTTCAGCGGATTGGCGGTACGGTGGTGGCGGATTTGGCCCTGCCTAATACAAGTATAAAATCTTCTAATTTTTTCAGTCGCATCAACCGGCAAGAAACATCTTTTATCAATAATTACCGGTATGTGGAACAAGGGTTTGATATCTCTTATAGTGATACACCGGAGAGTTGGCTGACAGTGATTACCAATTCCCTGCAAATCGATCATCGCTGGCACAATCTGGAAATTAATTCTTCTTTCAGTCATTCTTATTCGGAAAATATTTTACCTCATAGAATCAGTTCGACTAACAGTAATTCTCCGACTAATCCCTTTAATTCTGGTAGAAAATCCAAATACAATGTGGACCTCGATCCGGAAACCATACCTGATTCCCTGGTAGTTTCCATGGATGAAGTCGTGAATTTTATGCATTTGGGCAATATCAATCATGAGGAAAGCAAAACCAATGAACGGGACCTGGCCGGAGCACTGAATCTGGCCTATTATTTCAATCTCACGGATTTAATAAAAGTTAAATTGAGTGCCGGCGTTAAACTAAAGCACAAAAATAAGGAATATGATCGAATGGATGCCTCTATGAGCGGTCAGTATTACCTTGATCTCGTCTATGAAAACTTTGGCGATGAACTGAGCGAGCGGACAAAAAACGCCTATCTTGCCGATGATCAGCGGTTACTGCTTATCGATCTTTTCGATGAAGATTATGACGGCGGCGATTTTCTGGATGGCCGGTATGAGTTCAGCCCGGTATTTGATAAGGATGTTTTTCGCCGTATTCATGACATGGCCATTGATACCTATGATCCTGACAAAAAGCAAATTAGCCTCTGGGATCTGGTTCTTTCTAATTTTATTAATACCAATTATGAAGATTATCATGGAACCGAAGACTATCAGGCGGCCTATATCATGCCGGAAATTAATATTGGTTCAAAGTTTATGGTCATTCCTGGAATCAGGTATGAAAAAAACCGGACAGAGTATACGGGATACCGGGGAAACCGTCTCGGTGTCTTGCGGGACTGGCGACCAACAGGCATTGATACGGTAACCAAAGTCCGTGAGAATGATTTTGTTCTGCCCATGGTTCAGACTTATTTTAATCCAGTCAAGTGGCTGACCATCAAGGCCGGATATACTCATACGTTACAACGGCCTAACTATAACAATATCATGCCCGGCTGGATGATCAACAATCAGGGGAGTATTTGGAATTTAAGTAATTTTCGCCTCAAACCGGAACTCTCGCAAAACCTGGATCTGCAGCTGTCTGTGCATTCCGATAAAATTGGCCTTTTTTCTGTAGGCCTTTTTCATAAAAAAATTACCGATATGATTTTCTGGACGGGGAATACCGTTATTCAGGATACCGCTTATTTTGAATTGCCAGGGCTGATGCATCGCCAGGTCGCCGCCTATGCTGTTAATAATCCAAACACCGCCTACAATTACGGTTATGAGGTGGAATGGCAATCCAATTTCTGGTTTCTGCCTGGCTTAATGAAAGGATTGGTCATGAATGTCAATTATACCCGGAATAAATCGGAAGCGGAATACCTGCGAACCCGGGTAGTAGTAAAAGCTGAGTTTGATGAAAATTATAATTTGATCACCTACTACTCACCTAATGACACAACTTATATCGCCCCAATGATCAACCAGCCGGATCATCTGCTCAACCTGACCCTGGGCTTTGATTACAAAGGATTTTCTATTCGTACGGCCATGCGATACAAATCCCGTATCTTCAGTAATAACAACTGGTATGAAAAGTTACGGGGGTATTCAACCGATTTCTATCGTTATGACCTCTCAATCAAGCAAAAGATCACTAAGCATATAGAAGCCTTCCTCAATATCAATAATCTTACCGGAGAATTGGAAAGAAATGAAATAAATCATAATGGGTACGCCACTTATATTGAGGATTACGGTAGAAGTGCGAATATAGGATTCAGATTTGCGTTATAATAATTAAATATAAAAGGATTGATCATGCGTAAAGCCAAATATTATCTTGTTTTTCTATTTGTTTTTATTGGGACTTTATTCGCCCGGACTTATGACTGGCAAGATCCGGATAAAACTGATAATGAACGGATAGCGGCCCTGCTTAAGGAACTTACTCTTGAACAAAAAGCAACCCTGATAATGTCCCGTGGTGATGTGGACCATGCTGCCATCCCCAAAATCGGGTTTGTGGAATGTCTGCACGGTGTCGCCAGAAGAGGTAAAGCAACGGTCTTTCCCCAATCTATCGGATTGGGTGCGACTTTTGATACTGACCTTATGTTTCGAATTGCCTCGGCGATTTCCGATGAAGCGCGCGCCAAACACACTGCTGCCAAAGAAATCGGCAACTATATCGGCATCAACGCGCTTTCACCGAATATCAATATTTTTCGCGATCCCCGCTGGGGCAGAGGCCAGGAAACCTATGGTGAAGATCCTTATCTCACCGGTAAAATGGGCGTC
>CAYTLS010000565.1:0-2605 GCA_964438745.1 uncultured bacterium | reverse complement strand
CACTCTATGAGCATGTCAAAAAGTTATCAAAAAAAGAACCGGTTTGCGGATTTCGTCTCTATGTGGAAAAAGAGAATAAGATCGCGCAAAAGACCTATGAAACCCTGGGCATGTACAAAACCGGCTACTTGTTATACGAGGAAGAGAAGTAAGGTATGAAAAATATCCTGGTCACCGGGGCTACCGGAAATGCCGGCAAAGCGGTTATTCACTACCTCTTTAAAAAGGAAGCCAAACATAATATAATTGCCGGCGTTCGCAACATAGAAAAGGCCCGGCATCAGTTCGAGAACTACCCGCAACTGAAATTCCGGGAATTCGATTTTACAAATATTCATACATTTGAAAAATCCCTGGAAAATATCGATAGCGTCTTTCTGCTTAGACCACCACAAATTTCAGATGTCAGCACTTATTTTCAGCCATTGATTGATATAATGAAAAAGCAAGCGGTTAAGGAGATCATCTTTCTATCGGTGCAAGGGGTTGAAAAGAGTAAAATCATTCCCCACCACAAGATCGAAGCTCTGGTCCGTGAATCGGGCATAGATCATATATTTCTACGTCCCGGTTATTTTATGCAAAATTTGACCACGACATTATCTGATGACATACAGCAGAAAAATCAAATCATTCTGCCTGCCGGTAAAGCAAAATTCAACTGGGTGGATGTTGAAAATATCGCAGAAGTGGCAGCGATTTTATTAAATGAATTTGCGCCTTATCAAAACCAGGCCTGTGAGATTACCGGCTACGAAAATTTAAATTTTTCAAAAGTTGTTGAAATCATCAATAAGACCTTGTCAACAGACATAAAATATAAAAATGTCAACCCTTTTACTTTTTACCGCATGAAGAAGAAAGAGGGTGTTGAAAAAATGAAAATATTGGTAATGATCATGTTGCATTTCCTACCCAGGTTTCAGAAAGAGCCGGACATTTCAAAATTTTATGAACAATTAACCGGCCAGAAACCGACCTCTTTATCAGAATTTGTGAAGCGGGAAAAAGACCAATTTCTAATATAATTATAAAACTAATTACAGATTAAAATTACCCTCTCCAACCATGCGGCCCTACTGTTATGTACAGGTATAATTTTTTTGTTCCATTTCACCCTAATATTTTATAGATTACAAAAATATGAAGCAGAAGTACATTCAATTTCTGCTCAGCAGAGGGACACTAATCACAGAGGAGACCATCTACATGAAACTGCAACTGATCGATTTTATTATCATCTTATTGTACATTGCGACAATTACTGCTATCGGCTTCATCATGAAAAAGCGGGCAGAACAAGGGGAAAAAGAATATTTACTGGGTGGCAATCGTTTGCCCTGGTACATGCTGGGACTGTCTAATGCTTCCGGCATGCTGGATATATCCGGCACCATGTGGCTGGTGACAATCGGCTTTGTTTACGGACTGAAATCCATCTGGATTCCATGGCTCTGGCCGGTGTTCAACCAGATTTTTTTGATGGTCTACTTATCCATGTGGCTGCGCCGCTCCAAAGTGACAACCGGCGCAGAATGGCTGAAAACCCGCTTCGGCAATGATCAGGGCACGAAACTCTCCCACATCATTGTAGTGGTCTTTGCATTGATCAGTTGTCTGGGATTTCTCGCTTACGGATTTATTGGCCTGGGAAAATTTCTAATGATTTTCGTTCCCTGGGAGTTTCTCGCGCAAACTCTTCATTTTAATCCTAATTTTATACCGGCAGAATATGTGCCTCATGTTTACGGTATTGTCTTTACCCTGGTGGCTACGGTTTACTGTTTGATGGGTGGCATGTCGGGAATCGTCTGGGCGGACGTGGTCCAGTATGGTATCATTACAATTTCCGCTATTGTTGTCGGCGTGATTGCCATGGTGAAACTGGGAGATGCCGGTTCCTTAAATGTGCCTGATGGCTGGCTCAATCCCTTTGCCGGTATTCGGCTGGATATGGACTGGAGCGGTATTATAGAGGAGGTTAATCTTGTCATTGCTAATGACGGGTACTCACTCTTTTCGGTGTTTATGATGATGATGGTATTCAAAGGCATTCTGGTCTCTATTGCCGGACCGGCGCCCAATTATGATATGCAGAAGATTCTCTCCGCCCGTAACCCCAAAGAAGCCTCTATGATGAGCGGTTCTGTTTCCATTATACTGATGCCCTTCCGCTATATGATGATCGCCGGGTTTATTGTTCTGGGTTTGCTCTACTTTGATGAATTGAACCTGATGGTGGGTGGCGAAATTGATTTCGAACAGATTCTGCCCTCTGCCATGAATGAATTTATTCCTGTTGGTCTGTTAGGATTGCTGATTGCCGGTCTTTCCGCCGCCTTTGTGTCCACCTTTTCAGGAACATTAAATGCCGGACAAGCCTATATTGTTAATGATATTTATCTGAAATATATCAACCCGAAATCCAAAGGAAAGCAAATTGCGCGTATGAGCCAATTGATCGGTATCGTACTGGTGATCGCTTCCATAATTCTGGGTATCTCAGCGCAGAATATCGACAGTGTTTTGAAATGGATTGTCTCCGGACTGTTTGGTAGTTATGTGGCCTCCAATGTCTTGAAATGGTATTGGTGGCGTTTTAATG
>CAYTLS010000564.1:0-2612 GCA_964438745.1 uncultured bacterium | reverse complement strand
CCAAACCTAAAGGCTTAGAGATATTTTTCCAAGTATTTAAAAGCCGGTGTTAACTGGCCATTAAAAACGATGACTGCTTTCTTTAATTCAGGTCGCATAGTAATGCTATTGAAATCGCCCTCCAGATTGCCATTACACAGTGATGGAATAAAATCCCGCAAAATACTACTGAAAAAAGTTGAAGAGTCCCGGGAAATTTCACCGGGCAGATTGTCCACCGCCAGTATGGCTGGACCCTTGCCTTCCAAGCCGGAGGAAATTTCACCGGTATCGGGGTTATAAACAAAAAAAGGATCACCGGAATCAGTGGATTTTTTTGTGCATTCCACACCCCCTTCCGCATCACAGGAAATATCTCCGATGATTTTCAGATCTTCCATTTTGGCGTAATTGAAATTCACATAATCACAGGAGATCAGGCGGGGATACCTGTCATCCCAGTAGACCGCGTTGATCATAATATTGAGTTTATCCAGATACTGAGTAAACTTTGATTCATAATTTTCCGGATGATTATAATAATCCATTAAATCGAATTTGCCCCTTTTCCGTTTAACCATATCTTTTTCTTTGAAAACTACTTTGTAAATACGGTCGCGGGCCAGCCTGGCTTTGTCGATTGATACCAATTCGTCGGGATTCAGCGTTTCAACCGGCAACAAATCAATAATTTCCTGTGCGCCGATGGAGACATTGCCATAACCGGCAACACCGATAATAACAGGAAAGGGAAGCCCTTTTGTTTTGATCTCATTATTGACCGCTTGAAATTCTTTTTTGACTTCAGCGACATCCTTGTATTCTGTCGCGTATTTGACCTTTTGGAAGGGCGTTTGTGTACCCTCCATCTGCAATTTTTTGCCATACCCATAAAAAGAATCAATCATTCCGGCAATACCCGCATATTTTCCAAAAAAGACAAGCCGTCTGTTATTCTCATCTACTATTTTTTCATAATCGATCAGGGTTGCTCTTTTTTCTAAAATTTTTCTCAGAATCGGAATGTTTTCCTTTTGCCCTTTGATTGTATGGGAAAAAAATAGATATTTTTTCTTGTCCAGAAAAAAATCCACCGGAATTTCTTTAACAGCAATGACCATATCACAGTCTGATAAATCCTCTGTTACAGTTACGCCGATTTCTTCAAATTCTTTGTTTTTAAAGGCCCTGATCTTTGATGGTTGAATAAAAAACTCAAGGTCTTTTTCTTTGTTTAATGTTGCAATATCAGCGGGGACCAGTGGTACCCGTCCTTCCCAAATGTTCTTATCTTCTCGTCTGATTCCTATTTTCATATCTCCTCCTTCTCGTGCTACAATTTATATTTTCAAAGATAAAATGGAAGACTTTTTTTTACTTTTTTTTAAAGAGGAGAAATTGGCAAAAATAAATATTTAATTTTCAATATCATACAAAGTCAATAATAAAAAGTAGTAATTGGCATAAATATTTATTAGTAATTTGTAATAATAGATGGTATCGTTTTTCAAAATTTACATGATCCGATAATTCTTTTTCGGAAATAACCTATAAAATAGTAAATTACCCGGTTGAAGTGATAATCTTTAATATTGGAGTGATGATGCCCTTAAAAATTAATCAAAAAACAATCCCTGAATCGGAAATTTTAGATGAAATGAAAAAAATGCGGGGAAAGCATATTGAGATGTACCCGGATATGCCGAAAACTGAACGGGAAAAATTACTTTTTGACTGGGCCAAAGAAAATCTGCTGGAGCGTGAGATTTTAATTGATTACGCGAAAAAAAATGTTTCCTTGACAACAGAAGAACTAAAAAAAGAAACTGCTAAACTGGATCAGACACTCTCACCTGCTGAACTGAAAACAGAAATTGAAAATATTAAGACCAAACTAAAACTGGAAATATTGCTGGACCAGCAGAAGCAAAAGCTTGGCGGAATTCCTGAAAAAGAACTCAAACAATATTACCGGAAAAATATAGACCTCTATAAAGTTTCTGAACAAATTCATGTCAAACATATTGTGAAGCATCCGCAATCTCATCCGTTGGGAAAAGATGAGAATATTCTGGATACCATGAAGAAAATTAAAGCGGAACTGGATGCCGGAGAAGATTTTGAAGCAGTTGGAAATAAGTACTCGGATTGCGGCGGACCCGGTCTGGACCTGGGGTTTTTCCCCCGTGGAGAAATGGTACCCAGTTTTGAAGAAGTGGTTTTCAATATGAAAAAAGGGGAGATCAGTGATATTTTTCAAACTGAATTTGGCTATCATATCGCGAAGCTCTATGACATTCGTCCGGAAATAACCGCACCATTTGAACAGGTTAAACAGCACATCAGAAAAAATATTATCGAGGAAAAAGCGGAATTTGAAATCCAAAATCTGGTAGATTCTGTAAAATCTGACTATCAGATGGAGTATGTTGAACCGGAAAATATGACCAAGAGCGCGACTGCGAAATTTAAATTCGAAAAACCGCTGGGATTTGTGCTGGTAAAACCGTCGGGCCCTGATTGTAATCTGGCTTGTAATTATTGTTTTTATCTGGAAAAAGAAGAACTCTTTGCCGGGAAAAAGCATCGTATGAGTGACGAAATTCTCGAGGAGATGACTCAACAGGCAGCAG
>CAYTLS010000563.1:0-2615 GCA_964438745.1 uncultured bacterium | reverse complement strand
TGCTTCCCGCTTCATGGAATTATCCGTATAAAGATGCGGGGTTTCATTGGTATGATGACGTCTGCCAGTGCCAAAAACATCCCGCACCTGGAGCGTGGCAGATAATTTATTTTTCATGAATGATTGTTTGACAGCCAGGTTCACCCGGTAGTTGCCGTCCCGTTCCCCCTGGGCCGTGACAGTGGGGCTGTTGTAGCCGGAATTGATTTGCAGGGTCGTGCCGGTTTTCAGTTTGAAATCACTGTTGACGCGCATGTTCCAGTTAAAACTGCCGTTATCAAATTCCCGGTCTTCAAATTCACCTTTGATGCGATAATCATAGAGATTCCCCATCCAGTTGAGAGTCCACCATTTTGTGAAATTCATGCGCAGCATAAACTCCGTACCGAAGACATAATCCTTGCCCACATTAGCGATAGTATGCAGAATCACATCATCGTATTCTTCAAAAACCGTTTGTACCCGTTCTACTTTATTGTTATTGACGCGACGATAGGCTTCGACAGAAAACATATTTTTATTGCTAAAATATTTCAAAAAAGACAGTTCGTAGGAGTCAATGTATTCCGGTTTAATGTCCGGATTTCCTTTTCTGACGGTGTAAGCATCACGCCAGGTGATAAAGGGTTCCAGCCAATATCCCCGGGGCCGTTCAATGCGACGGGTATAGCTGCCCATAAACTGGGTTTTTTCTGACTGCTGCCAGGAGATATGGGCACTGGGGAAAAAATCTATCCTGTTGACCGCATAGTTTTCATTCTCCCCGGTCAGTTCCACCAACCGGTCCACATATTCACCCCGCAGTCCGCCCTGAATACCAAGCCGGCCCCGTTCCATAGAATACATCGAATATAAAGAATGAATATCTTTGCTATACTCAGTGGTATGACTGAACTGATCCTGAAATTCATAGGTTTCAGTAACAGTATTGTAAGTAAAAACCTCATTGCCTTCATCGGACTGATCGACCCGGCTCTGAACACCGGCTTCAAATTTATCGGTTTTATTGATCGGCCAGGTGTAATCAAGTTTAAACCGGTAATCCCGGGAAGGCCCGGTTTCTGTTGACTTTTGGCCGTCATAAATGTTGCCAGCCATATCTTTTCTAAAATTTATACTTTTTTCTCCGCCGTCCCGGGTGCTGTAATTGGCTTGCGCCTGCAGTTGATGGCCATCTTCATTAAATTTATGCTGATAATCCAGGCTCCACCGGTAATAATCACCGCTGCGTTCGGATTCGTCAACGCTCAAATATTTTGTCCTGATCTGGTCGAGACTGTTAAATTCCTCATAGATCATTTCCATGTCACGATTATGAGAGCGGTTGCCAAAAGTACCGCCGATACTTACAACATCTTTGTCTGTTATAAACAGGTCCAGTCCGCCCCGAATAGAATAAGGTTCGCGGCTGAACGTCATATCGCCGCTGCCAATAGTCGTGTTATAGTTTCCGTCCATATCAGTAAACCGGCGTTCCGTGTTCCGCTCACCGGTGAACTCACGATGGCTGAAATCCGCACTGACAAAAGCGGCGTATTTATGATTGCGATAACTGAGCAGACCGTCAATACCATATTTATTATTCAGGCCGGCGTCGGCAGAAAAAATACCACTGATCCCTTCCAGTTTATTTTTCTTCATTTTTACATTCAAAATTCCGGCAACACCATCGGGATCGAATTTTGCTGACGGATTGGTAATGATCTCAATATCCTGAATTTTTGAAGCCGGTAATTGCTGCAGAATTTCATTGGGTTCCAGAATAGTGGGTTTGCCGTCAATCAGTACAGTAAAATTTTCACTACCCCGCAAGGCTACATTGCCTTCGATATCAACCGTAACCGATGGCACATTTTCCAGTACATCCACCGCTGTTCCCGAGGCCGCTACTGCCTGGGAGCCTACATGAACGACCTTTTTATCGATCTGAAAAGCCACCGAAACACGGTCCGCTTCCACCAGCACTTCATCCATATTGATCAGTTCCGGAGTCAGGTATATTTCACCGACATCGAAAACTTTTTCGGCAGGACGAATCCCAATCCTGTCAATCCTCTTTTTTGCGTAGCCCATGAATTGCACATCGAGCCGGTACATGCCCGGGCGTACTTTTTCGATCAGAAAAATTCCATCTTCATTAGTTACATTGCCAAATATACGGGTGGAATCCCGCTTACTTACCAACATTACATTGGCATATTCAACAGGTTCTTTAGTTTCGTCATTAAATACTTTTCCGGTAACAGTGATCTCCCGGTTCATATTAGCGCCATCCATATTTCCGCGCCGCCCCTGTCCATTCAAACCGACAACCATCATAATCATGAAAACAAAACCTGTCAATACTCTTTTTCTCATCTGCTTTTCTCCACCTTTTACGATTAAAATTAAAAAAAAATGATAACACTGTAGTTTGACATGCCGGTTCGCTAAAGGTTAAATATTTTTAATTCTTTTTTTATCCATAAAAAAAGAAGAGATAGTTATTTTGGATTAAGCATTTGACTGTTTTACCCGCAAGAAATCACATTGAACCAAAATTCATTAGTGATAATTTATTAGTAACTACTCAGGTATGTTTTAGCCTCCTGTAACAGACAATTCCTATTGTCTGT
>CAYTLS010000562.1:0-2615 GCA_964438745.1 uncultured bacterium | reverse complement strand
CTTCAGTATGAATATCAAGTAAATGTTGAAACCAACACTTTTAACATCAATGACATGGGTTTTGTTCGTCAAAACAATGAAATTGAAAATGAAATTTCTCTGGACTACAATATTTATGAGGCTTCAAACCATTTTATTGAGCAACACTATTCCATTGAAGCCCGCTATGTTGAACTTTACAAGCCCAAAAAATTCAGGAATTTTCGAATTGACCAATCCTTCAGCGGCACTTTCAAAAACCTGAATCAATGGAGTTACCATGCTGCCTGGCAACCGCAACCGGAACACGATTATTTTGAAGCTCGTGAAGCAGACCGCCTCTTTATTAAACCAGCGGTTCTGCATATGTGTTCACGCTTTTCCACGGCCCAAAAGCGCCGCTTCCGCACCACACTTTTTGCCGGGTACAATTATTTTTATTCAGATTTCCATGACTATATCGGATACGGCGTGATGGTCTCACCAAAATACCGGATCAATAACAAAGCCTCCCTGGGCTATGAAATATTTTACTGGAATAATGAGAAAGAGCGTGGCTTCGTCGATAAACTGGCTGATAGTGACGACATCATCTTTGGACAACGCCGAACGACAGAAACCATCCATACAATCAATGCTAAATATACACTGAATGAAAAATCAAATATTGATTTCAGATTACGCCATTATTACTCCAATGCTGATGTTAATCAATTTTTCACCTTAAAGGACAATGGCTATCTTGAAACCAATTCCGATTACGATGAAAATGCTGACATTAATTACAATGCATTTAATATTGATCTGGTCTATTCCTGGAACTTCGCGCCCGGCAGTTTTCTGAATATTGTCTGGAAAAACTCCATTTATCAGGAGGGAGAAAAAATCTATCATCAATGGTACGAAAACTTTGACAAAACCATTCACTCTTCACAAACCAATAGTTTTTCCGTGAAGTTGCTTTATTATTTTGATTATGGGAAGTTACTGTGAAAATTTTCACTGTTTTAATCAATATTTTTTTGTATTTTTGCTGTTAAATCTGAACATAACAAAATTCATAGGTGAGGTAACATGAAAGAAATTAATTTGGACTTGAGTAATCTTGATAAAGTATTTCCAAAAGAATTCAGCGAAGAGCAAATTGCCAATGCAAAAACTCTTTTTTTAAAAAATCTGGCAGAAAAAACTCATAAATTCTATGGCGGAAAAATCCAGACAGCACCCAAAGCCGGTGTCTATGGGTTTAACTGGTTTAACGTCTGGTATACACCGGGTGTATCCAAAATCTCCACCACTATTCGTGATAATAATGAAACCTCTTTTGAACTTTCGAACCGTGGCAATACCGTTGGTGTGGTCAGTGATTCCACCCGTGTGCTGGGTGATGGTGATGTCACTCCTCCCGGTGGCCTGGGTGTTATGGAAGGAAAATCCTTTCTGATGAAATATTTAGGCGGCGTTGACGCTTTTCCCCTTTGCATTGACAGTAAGAATGACAACGGTGAAAACGATCCGCAAAAGATCATTGATTTTGTCAAACAATGTCAATATAGTTTTGGCGCGATCAACCTGGAAGACATTTCCCAGCCCAATTGTTACAAGGTGCTTGATACTTTACGCGAAGAATGTGATATTCCGGTATGGCATGACGATGCCCAGGGAACCGCTTGTGTTATCTTAGCCGGTCTGATCAATGCCCTGAAATTAGCCGATAAAAAAATTGAAGAAACAAAAATTATCCTGTATGGTGCCGGGGCCTCAAATTCCACAATGGCCCGTTTTCTGATCCAGTACGGCGCCGACCCCAAAAATATCATCTTATTTGACAGTAAAGGGCCCCTACACAGCGATCGTGATAAATACAAAAACGATCCCCGCTTCTATCTGCAATGGGATCTATGTCAAAAGACCAATCCTGAAAAAATCACTTCCACTGAAGAAGCCTTTAAGGATGCCGATGTATTGATCGCATTATCAAAACCAGGACCCGATACGATCAAACCGGAATGGATCAAACTCATGGGAACCAAACCCATTGTCTTTACCTGTGCTAATCCGGTACCGGAAATCTATCCCTATGCTGCCAAAGAAGCCGGTGCCTTTATTACAGCTACAGGACGCGGAGATTTTCCAAACCAGGCTAACAACTCCCTTGGTTTTCCCGGCATTTTAAAAGGAGCCCTGACGGTGCGTGCCAGAAAGATCACAGACAACATGGCGATTCGAGCCGCTGAATCCCTGGCAGAATTTGCCGAAAAAAAGGGCATCTCGACCGACTACATTGTTCCAACTATGGATGAATTTGAGGTTTTTCCCCATGAAGCCGCTGATGTCGCGATGCAGGCTATCGAAGATGGAGTTGCCCGCAAAGAGTTGACCAGAGATGAAGTCTATAAAATCGCTAAACGAGATATCGAATATGCACGAAATCTGGCCAATAAGATGCAGGAATCCGAATTCATTAAAAAACCGGATCAGGCGATTCTGAATAACGCGCTGCAAACAGCTATCGACGCTGTCAAATAAATTCCATTAATCAGCAGCATTATTTCAGATGCTGCTGATTTTATTTTTGCCCTTCCATATTTTTTTTGTTCTACCCTGACAACCATACTCATGATACTGTGTCTATA
>CAYTLS010000561.1:0-2618 GCA_964438745.1 uncultured bacterium | reverse complement strand
GAGTTCAGACGTGTGCTCTTCCGATCTGTGCTATCGGTATACATCTGATCGTGGCTACGCAACGCCCCTCTGTTGATGTGATCACCGGTGTGATCAAGGCCAATTTCCCGGCGCGAATGGCATTCCAGGTGACGTCGAAAATTGATTCCCGCACCATTCTGGATTTTAATGGCGCGGAAAAACTATTAGGCCGCGGTGACATGCTACTGACCACCCCGCAGCACCCGGAACCCATGCGACTGCACAGCGCTTACATTTCCCTGGAAGAATTGGATAAAATCCTCGATCATATTACCCAGCAGCCAAAGATAGACTGCGAGCCATTGCCAAAAGTGTTTGTGGAAGAAGACAAAGTAGACCGGGACGACTTTGACCCCGACGAAAAAGATTCACTCTATGATGATGCTGTCCGTGTGATCGTCAATCACCAGCAAGGCTCTGTGAGTCTTTTACAGCGCCGCCTGCGCATTGGTTATGCCCGCGCCGGCCGGATCATTGATCAACTGGAACGGGACGGCATTGTAGGCCCCCATACCGGCAGCAAAGCCCGGGATGTATTGGTAGATGAAGATTACCTGGATCTGATGTACGGCGATGTGAATGAAGTTAGTTGAGGTTGAGGTTAAGGTTTAGGAGTCCAGGAAGGACTACGAAGCAATCTCGAAGTTATTGGAGAAATAGATTTTGCCCTGCTTCGTTTTTCAAACTACGCAGGGCGCCTGCGGCGGAACAAAATCACAGTGTAAACCGTTACTGGATAAAATCGAAATGAATTAGGAAAAAACATGACAAAAAAAATACTTATACTATTATTAATGCTGATAACAGCTTCCATGGCGCAGGAGATCGACGCTTCATTACTGGATTCTATCTCCGCCAATTACCTGGCTCAAATGCCCTTCCAATTGGAATACAAAATCACTCAGCAGTACCAAAACTCCGATATTACTCAGGAAGAGATCGGACAGTTCTATTTACACAATCGTGATGTTTTCCGGGTGAATTATCCCAGTTCGCAAATTCTGTTTGACGGCACATGGCTCTGGTCTATTGACAAGGTCAATTACCAAATCGTTGTGGAAGAATTCGATCCCAGTTCCAGCCTGCGCCTGATCTACAATGTACTGAATGGCAATATGTCGGAATATGAAGTGGAGAGTATCGATACCGTCGCCGGTAGTAATGAAAATCTTAAAAAAATTGACTTGAAATCCATTGATGAGAATAATTTCTTTAAATCCATGATCCTGACAGTGGATCCGAACAAGAAGGAAATTCATACTGTAGAATATATTGATTTTCAGGGCACCAGTATATTGATCGAGTTTTTGGAGTATTACAAACACCGCATTGATGAAAAGGTGCTTTTTGAGGTAAAGAATATTCATGAAGAAGATTTTATTGATTTGCGGCCGTAAGATAGTATTTGACGTACACGGATTTTTGCAGGAAAAACACGGATAAATGTTTATTAACTGTCATTACGAGGAGCGGCTTCAGCCCGACGAAGCAATCTCGATGTCTATATCTTCACTTTACAGAACTTGCAAAAAGACATCGGGATTGCCGCGTCGTCCGCTTACGCCGGGTCTCCTCGCGATGACAGTAGCAGAATAAAAAAAGGAAACCAATGAGCCTAAAAAACAACCGCTTTTTCAATTATAAAACCATTTTTTCTATCCTGATCTCTATCCTCGGAATGTGGCTGGGATTCCGCAATTTCGATTTTAAGGAATTCGCCGAGGCATTCATGTCCATTAACCTCTGGTACTTCTTCGCGGCCATGATCGTGGTCAACTTCACGGTTTATCTGCGGGCCTGGCGCTGGAAATACCTGGTCTGGCCTATCAAGCGGGTTAAAATATGGGAGTTGTTTAAAGTGGAAATGATCGGGTACTTCGGGAATAATGTTTTCCCGCTGAAAATGGGTGAAGTCCTGCGCGCTTACACTCTGGGAAAAAATGAGGATATTTCAGCAGTTTCAGCCTTTGGAACAATTGTCAATGAACGATTGATGGACACTTTGGTCTTTGCTTTTTTCATTGGGCTGGGCGTAATTATTTTTCCCGACTTTCCGGGCTGGGTGCATAAAGCCGGCATGGCCGCGCTGATCGGTCTGGGTGTCTTTGCCCTGGCTGTCCTGTTCCTGAACACCCAGAAAAATTTTATGACCCGCAACTGGCAAAAACTGGTGAATAAATTCGGTGACAATAAATTCTTTCAAACTATTATCAATCTTGTTGAAGGCCTGAAAACTCTCTTTAACACCCCGCATATTGCTCTGATCGCTTTTCAATCCTTGATCATCTGGAGCATTACCATTGCTAATTTCTGGCTGCTGGGAATGTGCCTGAATATCAACTTTTCAATCTCCGATGTGGTCCTGATCTTTATTGCCACGTCGGCGGCCTTTGCGGTACCGGCGGCGCCGGGCTATATCGGTACTTACCACGCGGTGGCCATCAATATCCTGGTCTTTCTCGGCATTGCCATGGCCCGGGCCCAGGTGCTGGCGGTGATTATGCACGGTGTTGGATATATTTCCATGACATTGATCGGGCTGGTATTCTTTCTGAAGAATCATATTAGTGTGAAGGAGGTGGAGAAGGTGGAGGTGG
>CAYTLS010000560.1:0-2630 GCA_964438745.1 uncultured bacterium | reverse complement strand
CCGGAGTTCCTTCCAGAATTTGCAAAGAGAGAAACGCTGCCTTTCGTCCCTGCTCCATGGCACTGACTAAGACCCCACCTAAAGCCCCAAGTCCCATATCAAAATCCCATGCTGTAAAAATCGGAACGGATAACTCTTTTGATAAAATTTTCATAGTTTCTTGGATCGAAATAAATTGTTCTTCTGAATTGAACAGGTTGTTAAGGCGGAATATGAGTGTGTCAGATGATAATTTTCCAAGCACTTCAGGAACATCGGTGTCTTTCAAATTTAGGGCTTCTAAAAAAACTGCTCTATCCTTGAATTTTTCTGCAGCATTCCGGAAAATTTTTAGATTATTTTTACCGACGATAGATTTGTCATCACATACTGCAACAATATTTTTGGTATTTGGGAAAATTTGGAATGCTATTTCAATGGTTTCGCCAATACTGATCTCTTCATTTACGCCGGTAATGTTTGAGTGACTGGCTAATATTTCCGACTTGAAATTATTTATACCACAGAAAACAATTGGTAAATTGCTGAAGAATTTTGAGCGGATGTTGGTAAAAAAATTGAAGGCGGCATCATCAGAAAGAATAATCAGGTCCAGGTTTATATTTGCATATTTATTTTTCAAAAACTTTGAAAATGATTGTAAATATTCATCACCATCATTTCTGCGCATGTCTAAATGTTCAATAAAGAGAGTGATCTGGGCTGCATGTTTGGAAAATATTTCTTGCACTCCAGATACAATTGCATCATCCCAATTGTCACCATGATGATAGGATGTAATCATCAGGATTTGTTTTGGAATTTCGTCGGCGGAAACAGGCATTCTAAATATGAAAAATAATACAACAATCATCAAAAATGACATTTTGAAAAAGTTGACAGGGCTTTGTTTGATATTTAAGGGACTATCGGAAAAGCTACTTTCTATAGTCATGGTATTCTTATTTATGCTGAAACAAAGCGACAAAGATGTCTCCTTGGGTCTTTTATTCATTTACGGTAAATATAGAATAGCAGATTTGGGGATGAATTGGTATATTTCTTGATAATATCCTGGCTGTATCCAGCCTGCAGTTTATGGTCACCATTTGGTTGATAATCCTGGGAAAGAAAAATTATGTCTGTCTCTTTTTGATTAAATTGTTAACTGAAAATTTGGCGGAAAAAAGAAATCCATTTTCCTTTTGACTGTTCCTTGGATATCTCATACTTGTATGCGGTGATAATATATTGTAAATCCATTTTTTTCCCCTTATTTCTATTTATTTTCTTGATAACCTTATTAAATTTTTTTTTATTGGTCAATTCCGGCAGATTCAACCACAATTTCAGTAATATTTGTGGATGTGAATTCTTTTTTTTTGCATAGCGAACCCACGGCTTTCAGCTACTCTTCATTTAGATTCCTGATCCTGACAATAAATATTTTTGCATTTACAGATGAGGCCTTTTTTCTTTGCAAAACAACAACAGGGTTTTATGCATTTCCGAACCGGGCTCAATTTGCATATCACGAACCAATTTATCAAAATTAGCTTTAATTTCCGATGTTGTTGGTATTACAACGGTTTTTTGAGGTTTTTCTCCCAGAATGGTCACTGCATCTGGATTGCATACTGCCTCGACAATGTCTCTTTGTGACATCCGTTTGCCGGAAAGAATTTTTTTTCTATTCTCCAATATTCAATCTCAAATTATTGGTTTAGTGAGCCCCAAAATTTTTCCACATTCCCGTTAAATGCTTTGAATGAAGGCTACTTCAGGATGTTGTTTGATATAATCTTTTATCAGATTCAAGTAGGATAGGTCATTTCTAATCCAATATTTGCCGAATCTTCTGGGCCAATTCCATCAAGACCACGGGTTTCATCAACAACCCTCTGACACCAAGCAACTGCATTTTTTCTTCGGTTATCTTCTGGCTGAAGCCTGTACAAAGCAATATGGGGATATCCGGCCGTAACCGGATCAATTCTGCAGAAAGCTTATCTCCAGGCAGTTTGGGCATGGCCACATCAGAAATGACCAGATCATATTTGAAAGGATCTACTTTGAATGCCTCAAGTGCTTCAATACTGCTGGTGCGAGATGCTACCCGATACCCTAACCGTTCCAGCATCTGCTTTTCCATGTCGATGATGGTTTCATCATCGTCCACCAGGAGGATATTTTCAGTGCCCTCCGGGATCGATACATTTTGTGGAATTCCCTCCTCAGCAGGAGGGGCTTTTTCCAATGGCAGGTAAACACAGAATCTGGTGCCCTTGCCGGGTTCACTGAACACCTGTATGGTGCCCTCCATCCCTTTTACTATACCGTGAACTACAGACAATCCCATTCCCGTACCTTTTTCCTTTGTGGTGAAAAATGGATCGAAAATTTTTTCCAACAGGGCTTTGTCCATACCTGAACCGGTATCTGATACTGTCAGGCGCGCATAATCTCCTGGAACCAGATCAAAAGATCCTGTATCGCATTCACGCAAGGTCACCTCTATCAGACCTACCGTAAGCTCACCACCGTGCTCTTCCATAGCATGATACCCATTGGTTGCCAGATTCATAACGAGCTGATGCACTTGAACAGGGTCTGCTTTGATGGGGCCTAACACGGCGGATATTTCCTGTTTT
>CAYTLS010000559.1:0-2634 GCA_964438745.1 uncultured bacterium | reverse complement strand
ATGACAGCTGTCAATTGTGGGACACCAACACCGGCTACGACACGGGTGGTACAAATTGCACCGGGGCCGATGCCAACTTTTACAGCGTCCGCGCCGGCATCAACAAGTGCTTTTGTAGCTTCCGGGGTTGCGACATTGCCGGCGATCACATCAATATTGCTGATCAACTTTTTGATTTTCTTAACAGTATTGATCACGCCGCTATTGTGGCCGTGGGCGGTATCAACGATCAACACATCGACATTCTGTCTTGCCAGTTCTTCGGCTCGTTCCAGATAATCACCGCTGACGCCGATAGCTGCACCAACTCTCAGACGGCCCAAAGAGTCTTTGACTGCTCGGGGATAGCGTTGGTTTTTCTGAATATCTTTAACTGTGATCAACCCTTTCAGGCGAGAATTTTCATCAACGACCAGAAGTTTTTCAATTTTATGCTTTTGCAGTAGTTCTTCAGCTTTTTTCAGAGTGGTTCCAACCGGGCAGGTGACCAGGTTCTTGGCGGTCATGCGGTCCCGGATCAGAAGATCATGGTTTGTTTCAAAGCGAATATCACGGTTGGTCAGAATTCCGACCAGATGGCCATTCTCTACAACAGGAATGCCGGAAATGGAATATTTTTCCATTACCTGGAGGGCGTCCTCGATGGTTTTATTTGGCGGCAGTGTAACCGGATTAACGATCATACCACTTTCTGATCGCTTAACTTTGTCCACTTCCGAACATTGCTCTTCGATGGTCATATTTTTGTGAAGAATTCCCAGGCCGCCTTCCCGGGCCAGGGCAATTGCCATTTCAGCTTCTGTTACAGTGTCCATTGCAGCACTTAGTATCGGCACATGCAAACGAATATTGGCGGTCAGATTGGACTCAATATTGACCTGATTGGGTAATACATTGGATTCCTGGGGAACCAGCAATACATCGTCAAAAGTTAGTCCATTGGCTAAAATTATCTTTTTCATAGAGTTTCTCGCTTTTATTATTGATTATTAATTACTTCTAATAATTTATGATAAAAAGTCTCGTCTTGAAAGAATTCTTCAGCTCTATTCAAATCTTTATAAAAAGTACGGTCATAGTCGAGATGTTTAACCAGTGAGCGGATTTTATCGTATCCCATTTGTGTGCCTAATCCTCCTTTTAGATTACCACGGAAATCGATGCCCTGGGTGGCCGCCAGCATTTCTATCCAGATTATCTGTTTAACATTTTTCATTACCTGGTGGAGTTTCAGACCGGCATTGGGCGCCATACTCACGTGGTCTTCCTGGTTGGCGGAGGTGGATATAGTTTCTACAGAAGCGGGATTGGCCAGAGTACGGTTTTCAGCGGTTAATGCAGCAGAAGTCACCTGGGCGATCATAAATCCGGAGTTGACGCCGCTGGATTCGATCAGGAAGGGCGGAAGGCCACTCATGGTGGTATCGATCAGGTTTGCTACTCGCCGTTCACTGATATTGCCCAGTTCTGTTAACGCAATAGTGAGATAATCAGCTGCCATAGCAATCGGTTCCGCATGAAAATTCCCGGCTGATATAATTTCTTCATTTTCAACAAATACAAGTGGGTTGTCGGTAACCGCTTCGACTTCATTTTCCAAAATGGTTTTGACATAATTCAACGTGTCACGAACCGATCCTAAAACCTGAGGGGCACAGCGATAACAATAAGGATCCTGTACTTTATCGCAATCTTTGTGAGAGGCGACCAGTTTGCTATATTTGAGTAGTTTGCGGACATTGGCAGCAACTGTTTTCTGACCGGATTGACGGCGCACTTCATGAATCCTGAGGTCAAAAGGTTTATCTGTAGCAAGATCGGCTTCAATGCTAAGAGCCAGTGCCAGTTCTGCCATATGAACTATTTTTTCCGCTTCCAGATAAGCATCCAGTAGCAGCGCTGTTGAATATTGAGTGCCATTGATCAGGGAAAGACCATCTTTCGCACCCAAATCCACAGGTGTGTAAAGGCCTTGTTTTACCAGGTCGGCCGCTTCCACACGCTCTCCTTTGTAAAAAACTTCACCTTCGCCGATTAATGGTAGGGACATATGGGCTAAAGGAGCCAAATCACCACTCGCACCCACGGAACCTCTTCGTGGAATAACGGGATATATTTTTTTATTATACAATTCAACTATCTTCTCGACCGCTGCCAGGGAAACCCCTGAATTGCCCACAGAAAGATTTTTGACTTTCAACATCATCATCATTTTGACGATCCGTGTATCAATGGGATCATCCACACCACAGGCGTGGGACCGTAGCAGGTTAATTTGCAATTGCTGCAACTGATTATTGGGAATATTGACGGAACTCAGTTTACCAAAACCTGTATTAATTCCATAAACGGTTTCCCCATTACTAATTACTTTTTCCACAACCGCCCGGGATTTTTTGATTCGCTCCTTAGCTTTCAAAGAAATGATTATCTCTTTTTGTTCTAACAGATCTATTTTAATTCGCTGTAACATTCTCTCTCCTTCAAAAAAAAATATTGCCTCAAAGTTATTGATTTATTCAGATTCTTTCAAGTCAATAAATTTGCCTGCCCTGTGTAAATTTTATTCACATCTATTTATAATATTTACAGTATATTGTGTCAATTTAAAATGGGTATCAATAAGGAAAGAGG
>CAYTLS010000558.1:0-2642 GCA_964438745.1 uncultured bacterium | reverse complement strand
TTTAAAGATAAATATCCCTGGCGAAGTCAATTCAAATCAAAAATTAAATATATTGGTCACAGAAAAGTCAACTCCAAAAGTATAAAAGAGACTGTTGCATTAATTGGCAATCTAACGAATAATCAAAAGAATAAAAGAACCGGTAAATATTTTGATCTGAGCCGGGTTGATAAACTAATCGCAGCATGTATTTATGAATTTGATTATAAAATTTCTTCTGTTGATCGATATCTCAATGATTTAATTAAGCAGAATTTTGATAAAGAAGCAGTCAAACCGTTAGCACTAATAAATATATGGCTCACTAAAAAATTAATTACCTGGGATAAAGAAAAGCAATCCTATTTACGGGATTGGAAATTACAAAACGAAGCAGCGCAAGATAAAGAAGATTTTAAAAAGTTTGAAGATCTTACCGGTATAAAATATTGTGGAAGTTAATTCTGTATTTATCTAACCTACATTATTCATATTTTTATGAATAATGTAGACTAACCATTTTCTTTCAACGTTATCGTATCCTCGATAGTCACACTGGCCTTGGCATTATGGTCTTCCACATATAATTCCAGTTTATAATCACCCGGTTCTATTTCAAGGGGAAAATCCAAACTGAATTTATTCCCTGAGGATTCCTCTATTGTGCGATAACCGGGCAAAGACTCGGTCATAACAATTTCTCCGTCCATAGTTTTAAGGACCATTTGGGCAGTGACAAAAGCATAGTATGAGTCATTTTTAATGGATTGGAAATATTCAGGCTGAAATTGAATTCGCAGGAAATTTTCATCCAAATTTGAAAAAGATTTCCGGATATAATACTTAAAATCCGGTATTCGCCGTTTATGCTCATGGTTGTAATAAAAAGTGTTATTATCTACATATTGTTCCCGGAATTCATCCAATAATATATTCAACTCATTCTGAACATTCATCAGATCACCACGGGATCGGTTGGATTGGCCACCCATCCGTTCACCGGTTAAGATATTCCTTTCATTAGACTGGATCGAAACACCTGTCTGATTGTTGATCTGTTGCATGGTTCGTTCTCCCGGCATGATTTCATTGCCCTGAATATTGGTAGCAAATTTTTCGATGGAAAAATCAATACCCAATTCCGGATAATACCAATTGACATGATCCAAATCATTAAAGGTTTTTTGTTTGGGTTCGCCATATTTCAGGTAAATTTCACCACGGGCATCCCAGGGCGCTCGTTTGGTCCAGGGGCGGAGGCGATTTTCGCTTTGTGATTTAAAGGCATTTTTACCGAACAGGAATTTTAATGATTTATCGAGCGCATCATCTTTTTGACTAATGCCGAAACTGTCAACTTTTGAGAAGTGAGTCCAATTATAGCGTATTCTACGTTCAAATTCTTCTTTCAATTCATTTTTTGCGGTGCCGGGAGTAGGGTCATTGTTTTGCCAGAAAAGTTGCAGAAATGTTTCCCGGTCCCGCCGGGATTTTAAAGCCCAGAATTCTTCAAAAACTTTGGGTGCGGCAATGGACCAAAAGCCATAGGTTTTTAACTCCAGCCATGACCAATCCCCTTTCTTCAGCATCTGCTTGTACTGCATATATCTTTTGCTGTAAAACAGGCTCCTGATGGGAGAAAACGACACCGTATTACGCCCCGGAAAAAAGGGCCTTCCGACCACCACAACAGAATCCATTTCCATGGTATTGGCTGATAAATAAAAAGTGTTGAAAATTTCGTGGCTATCATGAAAATTAATTTCCCGCTTAATTGTGTGGTATTTTACATGTTTAAATATCAGGCGAGCCTTAGATGTTTGGATTCCGGTCAATGTAAAATATCCTTTTGGGTCCGAGACAACTCCCTGGGAAGAATCACTGGTAAAGATCTGGACTTCAGGAATACCAAAGCCTGTTTCTATATCAAAAACATACCCCTTAATTGTATTTCCCGCTGCCTGCAATACAATTGAAGCCGGGATCACAACCAGTAGTAATTTTAAAAATGATCTGTATACCATACCAAACCCTCATATTTAATTTACTATATTTATAATAATTAAATAATTGACCAAACACAATTGATTTGTATGGATCAAAATAACGGAGGACTGAAATAACATATTTCAGAATAAAACTTCAATTTTCAAATTGGATTATGCAGCTTGCTTGGTTATATTTTTGTCATGAAAACGAAACCGGAAATATTGTATTTTGATAACCATTTGATTATCGCTGCAAAACCGGCTGGTATGTTGGTACAGGGGGATGCCACCGGTGATGAGACCCTGTTGGAATTTGCAAGGCAATTTGTAAAAGAGAAATTCAATAAGCCCGGCAAAGTCTATATGGGATTGGTTCATCGTCTGGACCGGCCTACTTCGGGCGTGATCTGTTTTGCTAAAACTTCAAAGGCGGCGGCGCGGCTCTCCAAACAATTTCAGCAGAAAGCCATCACCAAAAAATATCTGGCGCTGGTGGAAGGCGAGGTGCCAGTATCCGGACATTTGATTGACAACCTGGATCGTAAAGACCGTAATAGTTTCGTGTCGGAAAAAGGGAAAAAAGCGGAATTGAGTTATCAGCGCATCGCATACCAGGATAAAGTCTCGCTGATTGATGTAAATCTGAAAACCGGTCGGCATCACCAGATTCGGGTG
>CAYTLS010000557.1:0-2648 GCA_964438745.1 uncultured bacterium | reverse complement strand
AATTCACCGGCTTATATGGGAGCATCTGATGGTTCCGCCTTGGGTGATTTAAATTGGGCGACGAATTCATCGGACCGAAATAAATTTAATCTGAGCATTGAAGGTGAAGGCGGATATGAACTGCTCAGCCCGGATTATTTCGCGCCGACTTATGCTGCTGATGAATCAGTTACATTAAAGGCTGTAGAGAAGGGAGATACCTGGAAGTTTGTACAGTGGAGCGGAGATGTTTCCGGGACTGATTCGGAAATAACCTTTATAATGGATTCTCCAAAAAATGTTGTTCTGGAGTTCTCAGATGAAGTGGCTATTGATGATACGGCTGTGCCTTATGAATACAGTTTACAGCAGAATTATCCAAATCCTTTCAATCCGGCCACAACCATTGCGTTTTCAATTAAAAATGCCGGTCTTGTTCAATTATTGGTTTATAATATGTTGGGACAGGAGGTAGCGACATTAATTAATAAAGACTATAGTGCGGGGAAATATACAATCAATTTTGACGCATCACATCTCTCTTCAGGGGTTTATTTTTATAAACTTCATGCCGGGGATTTTGCATCCGTCAGAAAAATGATTCTAATTAAATAAGGAGGAAGTAATGAAGAAAAGTAAATTTTATCTAACACTACTGGTGTTGGTCATGGCCTTTTTCACGGCCAATGCAGCAGTGATTCAGGTTGCAGAGGGAACAGATGTTCTCAGTGCTGCAATAAGCTCTGCTGCGGACGGGGATATTATTGAACTCACTACCGATGGTGGTATTTATGCTGAAAGTGGAAAATTTTCCAGTATTGATCATAGTATTACTATTCGCGCTGCAGAAGGGTTGACAAACAGACCAATTATCAGAACACCGGATGCAGACTATATGTTTAAATTGACCGGTGCCAATTCCAGATATGTATTTAAAGGTCTTGAAATTGACGGTTCCAATGATGGTGAATCAGCAGTAATGAAATATTTTTTACGTGTTGATAACGGAGATACAACCGGTACAACAGATCTTTTTGTTGATGATTGTTATGTGCATCATAGTCAGGATAAATTTATCAAGCCTTATGGTAATACTGGTCTGGATACTATGATGGTAACTAATTCCATATTTCATGATAATGGTAAAGAAGGAATTGTTTTTTATAGCGGTTCTTCCAGTGATCCTGCTGTGGTTATGAATGATGCTATTGTTGAAAATTGTACCTTTTACAATATTGAGCGTGAGGCTATCAAAGCTCAGACCCACCCGGATACAAAAGTTCGTATCAATCGGTGTACTTTTTACAATATTGGTGAAAATGATAAAAAAGGGATGGTTTATTTTCGGGACATGACAGATGTTGTTGTAAAGAATAGTATTTTTTCAGTTAACAATAATGCTGATGCGGAAAGGTTTGCAGATTTTGACAGTGATGTTAGTTTGTTTCATAACAATTCCGTATGGTCAACAACAAATTTTGAAGTAGGAAAGGCGACTGTTTCTGATACTATTCATATGGACCCGGAATTTGCTGATGCCGCTAATGGTGACTTTACCATTCCGGAAACCTCCAGTCTATTGACTTTTGCTGATGATGGTGGTGCCATTGGTGATCCGCGCTGGACTCCCGGTGGATTTATCCCGACTGTTTACCCGGTTGAAGCAGGCGAAGATAAAATTAATACAGCAATTGATGAAGCCAGTGATGGCGATATTATCGAATTGGTAACCAGTGGCGGTTTGTATTATGAAACCAACAGTTTATATATTGAAGGAAAAAGCCTGACCATTCGCGCTAAAGATGGTCTCACACAGAAACCAAAAATTCAGAATGATGATTATGGCGAATCCAACGGTGTTTTTAAAATTAAATCCGGCGGTAATCTGACGCTTCAGGGCGTAGAATTTTTCAATGCGAAACATTTAATCCGGATTGATAACAGCGGTGCTGACTGTGTCGTAAAAATTGATGATTGTTATGGTCATACTGGAAAAGAAACCCTGATCAAGGTCTATTCCGGATCATGGGTGGATTCACTGATCGTTACAAATACGATACTTAGAGACTCCGAAAAAGAAGGAATTTATCTTAAAGAACCGAATACAATCGGTTATGCTAAATTTGAAAACTCAACCTTTGTTCATACCGGTAGAGAAGCAATCAGAGTGAGAGACAATGATACTGCTGTTATGCTGATCAACCACTGTACCTTTGATTCGATCTGTTATGACAAAGATTACCGGGCCATTTATCCGGAAGGTGTTCAAAATCTGGAATTCAAAAACAGTATTATTACGAATCAGTTAGGTACCCATGAAGAAGTTATAAAACTCTATGGCACCTCCAGTTTCCATCATAATAATGTTTGGAATGCTGATAGTACAAAAGGTGAAATTCAATTAGAAGATACAGCTACTGCCAGTGATACCCTGTTTGTAGATCCGCTCTATAATAATCCCGCCACTGATGATTATCGTCTGGCAGATGCCTCACCTTGTCGTGGTGCTGCTGATGATGGTATGGCAATGGGAGATTTGCGCTGGGAAGTCAGTCCAAGTGCCTATTATCTGACTGTTGTTGTCGAAGGCAATGGATCGGTATCTCTTGATCCTGCCGGTGGTGTTTATGATCCGGGTACAAGTGTTACTATTACCGCTATTCCGGATG
>CAYTLS010000556.1:0-2655 GCA_964438745.1 uncultured bacterium | reverse complement strand
AACCACAAAACCCGTACAAAAACCAACTCCGAAGGAGTGACAGAGTAAATAACAGCCGGATATTCCCCAATACCAGATTACAAACTCAAAACGATTACTTTTTTTGAGCTCTTATTCGTACTTAATGTTGTTTCACCCGTTCCCGGTTCTCATTCACTTTTACTCATTTCTATAAAAATGTCATGCCTTCGGCATTTACAGCTAATGAACCAGATATCCTATTCCTCATGGGATAATATGGTAATCACTACCTGCCACTAAAAATGATGAAACGGTAATCACAATCTGTTCCCAAAAAGATGATGTGAAAATTACCACCATATCCTAAAGCAACAACACAATATTTATTATAGAATCCCGAAGGGATGGCATTATTATAACCACAAAACCCATACAAAAACCAACTCCGAAGGAGTGACAGAGTAAATAATAGCCTGATACTCCCCAATATCAGATTACAAACTCAAAACGATCGCCATGTTTGTGAAACCCCATTCGTTCATAGTATTTGGCTTGTCTGTCACTCTCAGTTGTGGTAACGACTTTATTAATGTTGTCTTTTTGCAGAAAACTATCCTCGTGACAGTATACATATTCGCCGATTTTAAAATCACGAAATTGCGGGATTACAAAATCAAGTTTCAAATTAAAAATACCATCGCTTCGATTGCCGATAATAATCCCAGCCGGTACCATATTCCGTAAAATAATATAGATTCTATCCCTGGCGGCAATCTGAAAATCAAAGCCAGGATTATATTTTTTTATCTCCTTACGATAAAAATCGAAAAAATACTTCAAATATTGAGTTTTCTGCTCAAAACTCAAAATACGAAAATGATCTTTGGTTTGATAAACCTTTCGCAAATAAATAATATTCATGACAGCAATGTAGCCATTCAAAATCCCAACCGGATAAGCCTGGATCAAAAAGCCGTATATTGAAAAAACTGCTGATCCAAACAAGTTAAACCAGCGCAGTTTGATAATACTGGACATGCTGAGGGAAATAGCTACCAGTACCGATGCAGTGTAGCCAATTATTTCATATATATTTTCCATCATTCATCTTTCCTTAATTAACATTACACAAAGGCGGTAAATATAAGAAAGATGAAAATGTTTTTCAAATCGTTTATTTAAGGTTAGAAAATTCTACCAGGTATTGTATGGATGATTGGCCAGATAGGAATTAAAATATTTATAATTCTGCGTCACTTCGGCGCCAATCCAGGGCGGTTTGATAAAAGTCTCGTCAGCCGATGACAATTCTATTTCCGCAATCACCAGGTCACTATTTTCACCCAGGAATTCGTCCACTTCCCAAAGATGATCTTCATAGCGAATTTTATAACGGTTCTTCCATATTTTATTGTCACATAACTTCAATATTTTCAATGCATCATCTACGGGTATATCATATTCAAACTCCGGACGAGATAAATTCACAACTTTTCCTTTTATAGTCAGGTAAGCGTTTTTCCCATAAGTCCTTACGCGAATTGTTTTTTCTGGATTGGTAGAGAGATATCCCTGCTGAATTTTGACAGGCCTGGCAAGTTCTCGATAACTATTATTCTTAACAAGGAATTTACGCTCAATTTCAGTTCCCATAAGGATCCTTTTTAGCAGAATATAGGGGGCGTAAATAAAAAAGGCAATTTTATTTCTAAAATTGCCTTTTAGTGAGGGGGATTAGTATAGTACGATAATTAAATATGCAACATTTCAATGATTCTTACTGTAATCTATATCACAAAAATCATTAAAATCTCACTGAATAAATAACTCAATTTTTTTCAAAAACATATAATAGACGCATATTTCCTTTAAGGGTTGTCAACAGAATAAAAAAAATAATCCTGGTCCGGATTCAATGACTGTGATTTTTTCTATACAGTGTTGAATTTTAACGCAACTTACAAAAGCACCTTTAGAAAATTTTATAATACTACTTATTTTTCACAATCTTTAATCAATTTTATCATCTTTTGCAAAATACGCCCTGTATTAATTTTATACACCACAACCATTCATGTAATTATGAACAAATTTAAAACAAGTATTTAAAGTCAAAATACTCCCACCTAATTAATTTATTTACAATATATTAAGCATCAAATATCTTCATGGACCCAATCTTGGCATATAGGTAAGTGACTTTTGAAAAAACGATTAAACAAGAATTTGAGGTTGCCATGAAGACAAGAAATTTTTTAACAAAGACATTAATCACACTGCTGTTACTCACAACAAACGTTTTGTTTGCCAGTATGGTTCAGGAAGTTACTTTTGATACCACCGACGTCAATACAACTGTTGAACAGGTTATCACACTTTCCAATTCAGGTGATCTGCCTTTAGCCATTTATACCATAGAATTAAAAAACAACGATGGTAGTTTTGAACTGGTTGCTGATTCTGCCTATACCATCGAATCCGGTGAAGAAGTGGAAGTTGTTGTTAACTTTGTACCCATGACCGATGGCGTTCACACAGCCGAACTTTACCTGGAAAGCAATGATGAGGAGAATGCGGAAGTCACTTTAAGCTTAACCGGTATTGGTAAAGCAACAACCACAACAGCGGTTGATGATTTCAATAATATGCCCACTGAATTTGGCCTCAATCAAAATTATCCCAATCCTTTTAATC
>CAYTLS010000555.1:0-2660 GCA_964438745.1 uncultured bacterium | reverse complement strand
AGAAACAATGGTTCAGGCGTTTATCATCAAACCGCAGCATTTTGATCAAGCAAAAAAATATCCTGTAGTTTTCATGGTTCATGGCGGACCTCAGGGCGCCTGGCATGATGGCTGGCATTTTCGCTGGAATTCTGAAATGTGGGCTGCCCAGGGCTATGTCATGGTGATGATTAATCCTCGTGGCAGTACTGGTTACGGTCAGAAGTTTACGGAAGAAATTTCCCAGGACTGGGGCGGTAAAGTGTTTGTTGACCTGATCAAAGGTCAGGAATATGTGCTGGAAAAATATGATTATATGGATAAAGAAAATATTGCAGCAGCCGGCGCTTCCTATGGTGGTTATATGATGAACTGGATGGAAGGCCACATGGATGAGTTCAAATATCCTTTCAAAACGCTGGTGAATCATGATGGCTCTTTTAACCTTTACTCCATGTATCTGACCACTGAGGAACTTTGGTTTCCGGAGAAGGAATTTGGCGGTCCTTACTGGGAAAACAGGGAACAGTATGAAAAGTTTTCACCTCACAATTTTGTGGATAATTTCAAAACACCAATGCTGGTGATCCACGGGGAAAACGATTTTCGTCTTGCTTATACGGAAAGTTTAATGCCCTTTACCGCACTGAGGAAAAAAGGAATAGATGCAAAACTAATGATCTTTCCTGATGAAGATCATTTTGTACAAAAACCGCAAAACAGCCGGTTTTGGCATCAAACCATTTTTGATTGGCTGAATAAGTATATTAAATAGGAATTGGAATATAATTAATTCCAGTAATTGAATACAAAAAACGCACGCTCTTCGTCAGATCGTGCGTTTTTGTGTTTAATGCTTATCTGTTTTCAGAAAATTGACCTGCACCCAATTCCAATTCAAAAATAAATGAATCATAATAATTACAGCCAATAGTATCGCACCGCCAAGATGTAAAATTTCAAAGGTTTCATGATCAAACTGGTCATGAAATAATCCTGTCAAATATTGGATAATTACGATGAGTGCCAGGACCGGGTTCAAAAGTTTAAGCTGAGTTTTGCGTTTCATCAGTTGATTTCCTGTTTTATTCGGTAGAAGTTTTCGCAGCTATTAAGTTATAAAGCCAGGCGAAAATCGCGCCACCGATCAGGGCATCAAAAAATCCCCAGATCAAACCGATAAAACTGCCACCGGCACTGATATTGAAGCCACGATAAATTTTACCGAGCAGAGTAATTTCTCCGGTAGCCCCTTCAAACATAATCACCCACCAGGTTAAAACAAAAATTCCAAGTCCCCAAAGAATACCACAGGTCAGGGCAAAGGCTTTTACATTTAACTTCATAATGTCCTCCAATTAATTAAGCTTTAAACTGTTTGAATGCTTCTTGCATTCCGGTTTTAATATCAGTCCAACTTTTTTCAAAGCCGGATTTCATGTCTTCCCAGGCGTCACTACTGGATTCACGAAGATGGGCTAATTTTTTTCTGCCTTCATCTCTTTTTTTGCGAAGAGTTTCCAGTTTTTGTTTGGTTT
The DNA here is from genome assembly GCA_964438745.1 of uncultured bacterium. GTDB lineage: Bacteria > Fidelibacterota > UBA2242 > UBA2242 > JAFGTP01 > JAFGTP01. Next base: position 1,143 of record CAYTLS010000555.1, on the reverse strand, counting down.
CAATACTTATCTCTGTTTTTTTCACTTTCGCGTCTTTTTCAAGTTGCAGGATTTTGTTATCCCATTCCTTGAGTTTTTCAGCCATTTTATCAATATATTGTTTGCGACTATACATTAAAAACTCCTGTTATTTTGGTTGCCATTGATTGTTTTTCTTTTCATATTTTTGTTTTACAGCAGACCAGGCTACTTTCCTGGCCACTGTTTCCCGGGAATCATTTCCCTTACGATCTTCTTCATTTTTGTATTGATCCCAGGCATTGTTATAAGCCGCCAGAAATATTTTTTGCGCATCTTCCGGCAATGGATTTTTTACAGATTTTGGTAATTCTTTTATTTTTTCATAGGGCATAATAGTATACCTTTCTTGTAAAAAGTCCGGCTGCGAGGGAAACAGCCGGACCGAGGGGATCTATATTAGGGGATATGACTATTCAGTCCAGTATATGGGCTTACCATAATAATCATATAGTCTTGCTTCATACTCACGATTAATCGGTTCGGTAGGATCATATTCAGGACTGTTTTCTAATTGTTCTTTGGTAAGTTCGACTTCTACCTCAGCTTCAGCCCACTCAATATTTTTGATCCAGTCCGGTGATACAAGCACCTTTTTCCCGGGTAACCAATTTTTTGTATCAACAACAATATAGCGTATTGTCCAGGTTTCATCATCAACAATAAAATCTTCCACATGGCCGATTTTATCAGCAAGGGTTTTAATATGATAACCGGTGACTTCATCGGTTGAGCGTAAATGGTCGTCGTTTGCTACATCCTCTTTTTGGGCTTCCCCCTGAACATGGACATTATAAAGTGCCTCCGGTGTTGCTTCAGCGCCCCAGGCGTAGGTTCCGGCCCAATAATAAGGCCAACCATAATAACGATAATATTTGGATTCATATTGTCTTGATACCGGCTTGGCTTCATCAATGCCTGGTGCATTTTCGATCTGTTCTTTAGTCAATCGAATTGGTAATGACCGGGCTGTCCAGTCCGGTTTTTCCAGAGCAATCGGTGAAATGACAACTTTGAAACCCGGTAACCATTTACCGGTATCCGCCACCATAAATCTGATTGTCCAGTACTCATCATCGAATAAAAAATCTTTGCACCGACCGATTTCGCCGTCTTGTGCCTTCA
>CAYTLS010000554.1:0-2665 GCA_964438745.1 uncultured bacterium | reverse complement strand
CCTGAAAATAGTCCCGCTGGAAAGAGTATTCAAATATCAGATCCGGTGCAAATTGATTTAATTGCTCCTGAATTTTTGTAAGTACCAACTCGGCTTTATTTCCGGTAAAGCGTACATAAAGAGCACGCTTTTTCCAGGTGTTAATTGTAAACGCCAGGGGTTGAATTTTATCATATAATGTAGAGTAATTAAAATCACGAACCACCCCAATAATTGTCTTTTCATCGGTATTGGACTGTTCCATTTCCACAGCCACTAATTGTTTTCCCAGTGCCTCTTCAGGTGACTGCCAATTATAGTTGTGAAGCGCGGACTCATTGATAATGATACTCTTGCCATTCTGGTCACTGCCAAAATTCGCGGAAAAGGCTCTGCCTGCGACCATTTTCATATCCATTGTTTCAATAAAGTCTTCATCGACATCAATCAAATTGACAGGCATAACATTTTTCCCCGGCCGTCCTTTGGGGATCATTCCCGGTTGGGGATAATCTTTTTCACCTAACGGCGCCGAACTTGCCGCCACAGAAATAATATTGGGGTCTTGCTGCAATTGATATTTAATTGAATTGATTTTGGCCTGAATCTCCTGGTTATCAATATTAATAACAACCAGGTTGGACTGATCAAATCCCATATCTTTATTGATCATATAGCCCATTTGTTGGGATACCAGTATTGTGGCAATCAGCATAATAATAGATATTGTAAATTGCAGGATGATTAAAATCTTACGCAATGTCAAAGCAAAGCCGCCGGAACCGGTTCGCTGAATGCTTTTCAGAACTTTGGCCGGTTCAAAGGAATTAATATAGTATGCCGGATAGATGCCGGTTATGCCACCAAGTAAGATTGCAAACAAGACAAATATGGGCAGGCGTAAAAGATTATTTGCAAAGAGTGTCAGATTTTTTCCGGTAAAATTGTTGAACGATGGCAAGATGAGTTGTACGATAATCATGGATAATACCAAAGCCAGCAGCGCTATCATAATTGCTTCAGCAATCAATTGAATAAAAGGTAACAGTCGCGGTGCGCCCATGACCTTGCGCAGGCTCACTTCTTTGGTTCTGTCCAGTGATTGCGCTACCGATAAATTAATAAAGTTTATACAGGCTATTCCCAGTATTACCAACGCCACGGCAATCAAAATGAAAATCTGGTCAATATTACCCAGCGGATCTATTTCCTGCGCCAGGTTAGCATGCAGATAGATATCTTCAAGCGGCCGCAATTTAAGATTCATTAACGTATTGTTGCTGGAGAATAGGTCCTCACCAAAGATTTTCCTGGAAATCGGCGCGAAATACTTTTCCATAAAGATATCAAATTTTTTCTCCAGTTTTGCGGCATCAGCCGATTTGTCCAGCAACAAATAGGTATATGTACCCATACTAATCCAGTTATTGTACTCTTCCGGCGCAAGGGATTTCAGGGAAGAAAACGAGATCAGGATATCACTTCTGAAATGAGATTGTTGCGGCATTTCTTCAAGAATACCGGTGACCTGAAAATTGTGGTAGTCATTATGATAAAAGATCTGCAGGATCTGCCCTATCGGTTCCTTCCCAGACGCTAAATATCGCTCAGCCATTGCTTCTGTTAAAACCACAGAAAAGGGGCTGGCTAATGCACTTGTCTTATCGCCCTGTTCTAAATTGAAAGAAAATACATCAAAGACCCGGGAATCTGCCGCTATCATACGTTGTGTAATTGTATTCTGTCGCTGATCAATTATTTTTGGCCAAATCGGCTTAAACCGGACTGCATTTTCTATCTCTGGATATTCATCTGCCAGTGCCGGTGCCATCTTCGCTGATAAGTTCGGATAATGATAATCTTTTCCGTTAAAAACACCATGTCGTTCAACCCTGTAGATTCGATCGGACTTAGCATGATACCGGTCATATTTTAGTTCATCATTGACGAACAAAAATATCAGAATACATACAGCCATTCCTATTGCCAGTCCGATAATATTGATCAGAGTGAAAACTTTATGTTTTTTTAAGGTTCGTAAAAAAATTTTAATAAAATTATCAATCATCTTAGCTCCACTTATATATTATTTCTATATCAGAAATTATTTATCTTTAAATACCTGCAAGCTCGGCTTACACGTGAAATTTTTCTTTCATATTTTCAGTCACAATATTGCCATCAAAGAGGTGAACCACTCGCTGTGCGTAATCGGCAAATGCCGGTGAGTGTGTTACCATGGCGATAGTTGTTCCTTTGTCATTCAGTTCGGTGAGAATATCCATGACTTCTTCCCCATGCTCGGAATCAAGGTTTCCCGTTGGCTCATCAGCGAGAATCAGTTTTGGATCAGCGACAATTGCTCTGGCCACGGCTACTCGCTGCTGCTGACCACCGGATAGTTGTTGTGGAAAATGGTTTCTACGATGGGTCATTTTCATTTGATCTAATGCTTTTAGTGTACGTTCCTTACGCAAGCTTGCTGATATCTTTTGATAGATCAATGGCAACTCTACATTTTCATAAACCGTTAATTCATCAATGAGATTAAAACTCTGGAAAATGAAGCCGATGTTGTGCTTGCGCAGATTTGCCCGTTTTTTTTCATTGAACGCGGACACCTCAATATCATTAAAAAAGTATTGCCCATTGTTTGGGCTGTCAATCATCCCTATAATATTAAGTA
>CAYTLS010000553.1:0-2666 GCA_964438745.1 uncultured bacterium | reverse complement strand
TTATTTACAAAGCCTCGATTTCTTCCACTGTCTTCGGAACAGGTGTACCCAGCACCCGGTAACTATCTTCAGTGACCAGCACATCATCTTCGATACGGACACCGCCGAAATCACGATACTCTTCCACTTTGTCGTAATTGATAAAATCGGTGTATTTTCCGTCTTCTTTCCAGAGGTCGATCAGTTCCGGTATAAAATAGCACCCCGGTTCCACAGTCAGTACATTGCCGGTTTCCAGTTCTTTTCCAAGACGGAGATAGGCAGTGCCGAATTGGTCGCTGCGTTTAGTGTTTTCGTCATAGCCGACATAGTCTTCGCCGAGACCTTCCATATCATGAACATCCAGTCCCATCATGTGGCCCAAACCATGAGGAAAAAACAGTGCATGAGCGCCGGCTTTGACAGCCTTGTCCATATCCCCTTTCATGATGCCGAGGTCTTTCAGGCCATTGGCAATGATTTTTGCCGCTTCAAGGTGAATGGTTTTATACTTAATGCCCGGTTTGATCATTTTGATCGACTCGGTTTCCGCTTTCAGGACGATTTTATAGATTGCTTTTTGTTCATGGGTAAATTTTCCGGAAATCGGATAAGTTCGGGTAATGTCAGATGCGTAATGCCTCTCCGATTCCGCGCCCGAGTCATTGATCAGCAGACGGCCGGCTTTCAATTTATTACCATGATAGTGATTGTGGAGTGTTTGACCATTATGTGAGACAATGGCCGGAAAGGATATCGCACTATTCGCCGAAAGTGCTACGCCTTCCAGAGCACCGGATAGTTCATATTCATACATCCCCGGCTTACAGTTTTTCATGACCGCAATGTGCATAGACGCCGCGATGTCAATGGCATATTCGATTTCCCGAATTTCTTCTTCGGATTTTATATTGCGCTGTTTGACAACGGCTTTGATCAATTTTTCCGAGGCATGGTCGTTGGCTTCTGCGGCGCGAAAGCCCAGCAATTCCGCCAACTGGATTTTGGTTTCGCCACGATAGGGTGGCAGGAAATGGATTTCCTGTCCGTCATCTTTCGCCTTTTTGATAACCTCGGCCAGTTTATTTTGGGGTTCTACCTCTGAAATTCCGACTTTTTCGGCCTTGTCTGTCATTTTTGGCTGTGGCCCCATCCAAATAATATCATCGATTTCATAATCATCACCAAACAAGATCTGGCGGTTATTATCAATATCGATGATAGCGAAATGATTGGCTTCATCCAGTCCAAAATAGTAAAGGAAATTACTGTCCTGGCGAAAATGATAGGGATTCGCCGGATAATTCATAGCACAATCCATATTGCCGGGAAAAAGCAATAATCCCGAATCAAAATTTTCTATTAATTTTTCCCTTCGTTTTACATAAATATTTTTCTTAAACATGTTGTCTCTCCCTGTTTATTTCATTTCAATTGTTACTAATAGTCCAATATATAAAATTCAACTCTTTTTCGCCATAGAAAACCGTCATTCAACTCACGCAACAATACCAGATCACAGATTACTGCCTGCCCGGCGAAGCAAAGCGGAGACGGGATTACTGAACCTTCTGCTCCGTCCTAAGAATAATCTCTTCCTGCAGTTCCTCGGTCAAATCAACGAAATAATCACTGTAGCCTGCCACTCGAACGATCAAATTTTTATAATCCGCTGGATTTTTCTGAGCTTTTCGAAGCGTATCGGCACTGACCACATTGAACTGAATATGGTGGGCATCCATCTTAAAATAGCTCCGCACCAGGCTGACAATCTTATCCAGATTATTTTCATCTTCAAATACCTGGGGTGTAAATTTCTGGTTTAACAATGTACCGCCGGTTTTGAGATGATCGATCTTTGCCGCAGACTTCAAGACAGCTGTCGGGCCCTTAATATCGGCGCCCTGTACCGGCGAAATTCCTTCGGAGAGTGGCCGCTTGGCATTCCGTCCATCGGGCATCGCTCCCACTTTGCTGCCAAAATAAACATGACTGGTTGTGGGCAGCAGATTAATTCGAAAATGCCCACCTTTGGTATTTTTTCGTCCGTCCACAGCATCAAAAAATATTGTAAAAATATTTTTTAAAACATCGTCGGCATAATCGTCATCATTTCCGTATTTCGGCGTATTATGTTGTAATTCCTTCTGAAAATGCTCAGCCCCTTCAAAATTATGATCCAGCATATCTAAAAATTCGCGCATCATAACATTCTTCTTATCAAACACATGATAATTCAAAGCCGTCAGCGCATCAGTCACAGAGCCGGTACCCACGCCCTGAATATAGGAATTATTATAGCGGGCGCCGCCATCATTGTAATCTCTGCCGGTTGCAATACAATCATCGATCAAAACCGACATGAACGGAGCCGGTAAATTTTCCGCCCACAGTCTTTCAATTATAAGATTGCCTTTAATTTTTATATCGATAAAGTAATTCAATTGCTTTTTATAGGCGGTTAATAGTTGATCAAAAGACTTAAAATCCTCGGGATTTCCGGATTTTGGCCCCAGCTGTTTTTGGGTTAGGGGATCTTTCCCATCATTTAGGGCGAGTTCCAGTATTTTCACAAAATTAAAATACCCGGTGAGAATATAACTCTCTTTCCCGAAAGCACCGGTTTCCACGCAACCACTGGCGCCTCCCATTCTCGCGTCAGCCAGGGTTTTCCCCATGCGCAATTG
>CAYTLS010000552.1:0-2667 GCA_964438745.1 uncultured bacterium | reverse complement strand
TTCATTATTTTTGGTTCATTGTTCATTTAATCATCCATATTATTTATTCTGACAAATTTATATAAAATGTCATCCAAAAGCATTGATTTATTTCTAAAAGATAAAAATTTACTGAATAGTTGCAAATAAATTTGTAGGTTTTCTTATAAATTCTGTGGAGAAATATGAAGCAACTAGGTCAGGATGTAAAAACAAGATTAACGCGAACAGCATTTAATGTACCGCCACATTTAATTGGCAGAAGCCTGGCCACACCCAAGCGGAGACTGGCGGCTTTACTGGTCGACTTAATAATAGCCTCATCCTTAGCCAACCTGATGGGACTGAATATACTTCCGGTTATTGGCATTATTTTTATCCTGCCGGTTTTCGTCAGGCAATTAAAACAGCGAATTTCCAGAAGATCAAGAATTATATTGTTCGTCCTGGGAATTTTACTCATTTTAACATCTATTGGCATTAAATCCGGCGAATATCTTTATAACCGGTTCGTTGAACCGATGCGCACTGGTAAATTTGAAAGCACGGCTGATTCTTTATTAGTAGAAAACCTGGTCAGTAAAATTGACTCCGTTGCCAAAAAGGACACAACCGGAGAGGCCGGCGCCGCGATTGAGGAATTGAAGCAGAGTGGTGTTTTCGGAGAATCCGATGTGGAGCCTATGGAAGTAGATAGTATGGAATTGGTAAAAAATTTTTATTTAGCCTATCAATCTAAAGATTCTGCTGAAATCGCAATCTACAGAGAACCAATGCAGACCCTGCTTGCGGGTGAATTAATAGCACTGCAGGAAAAGGAAATTGAGGATCTATCAGAAGAGGTTGATCGGCTGGATGATGAATTGGATGAAGCGGAAGAAAAGCTGGAAAGTCCAAGTTTTGTCCGCACTGCCAGGGCTTTTGTTAATGATATTGGCCTGTCTGTTGGCTGGGTCGCCTTTTATTTTGTATTCTGCTGGTTTCTGTTCGATGGTAAAAGTCCCGGCAAAAAATTATTTCATATTCAGATCATTCGCATGAATGGCCATGACCTGAAATTGTGGTACTGTTTTGAGCGGTTTTCCGGGTTTGCCGCCGGTCTGGCCACGGGCTTGTTGGGATTTCTGCAAATCTACTGGGATGACAACCGCCAATGCATTCATGATAAGATCGCTTCCACTGTGGTGATTGATCTGAAACCTCGCAAACGACGGAAGTAATAATTTTCCCGGCTATGTGATCCCGCCGGCTTCAACTAAATTAGTTGCATTTAATCAATAATATACACAAATTTCAGTCTATCGCATCCGCGGTAGTTGTGATTTTGATAATAATAAGAAAGGTATATTGTGACAGCACAACTTGATAAAGTTTACGACCCTAAAAAAGTAGAAAAAAAGTGGTATAAGTACTGGCAGGAAGAAAATTATTTCCAGCCCAAAGAAAAATCCGATGCGGACTCCTTTGTCATTACGATTCCGCCACCTAATGTAACCGGTATTTTGACCCTGGGACATGTATTGAACAACACGCTTCAGGATATTCTGATTCGTCACGCCAGAATGCAGGGAAAAAACACGCTCTGGCTGCCAGGCACTGATCATGCCGGCATCGCCACTCAGAATGTGGTTGAAAAAAAATTACGCAAAGAGGGCAAAACCCGTCGTGACCTGGGCCGTGAAAATTTTGTTGATGAAGTCTGGGAATGGGCCAATAAACACAAGTCTATTATTTTTAATCAGTTGGAAGAACTGGGGAGTTCTTTCGACCGGGGCCGGGAACGCTTTACACTGGATGAGGGATTGTCAAACGCTGTTCGCAAAGTTTTTGTTGATCTCTATAAAAAAGGTCTGATCTACCGGGGCCGACGTATTATTAACTGGTGTCCCGCTTCCCAAACAGCCCTGTCCAATGAAGAGGTGATCTACAAAGAAAAGCAGGGACATCTCTGGTATTTCAAATATCCTGTCAAGGGTAGCGACCGTTTTGTCCGCATCGCAACCACACGTCCGGAAACAATGCTGGGCGATACTGCCGTGGCCGTTAATCCGAAAGATGAGCGGTTTGGCGACCTGGTGGGTGAAAAACTGATACTACCTATCAGAAACCGGGAGATTCCGGTAATTGCCGACAGTTTTGTAGACCCGGATTTCGGTACCGGTTGTGTCAAGGTAACACCGGCCCATGATCCCAATGATTTTGCCATGGGTGAAAGACATAATCTCCCCCAGATCAATATCATGAATCCCGACGCCACCATGAATGAAAATGCCGGCGAATCCTATGAAGGTATGGATCGCTTTGAAGCCCGTAAAAAGATCGTAAAAGAGATGGACGAATTGGGACTGCTGGAAAAGGTTGAAGATTACACCAATAAAGTGGGATTCAGCGAGCGGGCCGATGTCATGATCGAACCCTATTTATCAGCCCAATGGTTTGTGAAGATGGAAGACCTGGCAAAACCGGCTATTGATGTGGTGAAAAAAGGTAAAATTAAATTTTATCCGGACCGCTGGACAAAAACATATTTTCACTGGCTGAATAATATTCAGGATTGGTGTATTTCCCGTCAATTATGGTGGGGTCACCGGATTCCGGTGTTTTATTGCGATAAATGTAATTGGTCTGACGCCTTGATGGAAGACCCGAAAAACTGTCCGGAATGTGGCGGTGAAATTCGTCAGGATC
>CAYTLS010000551.1:1241-2677 GCA_964438745.1 uncultured bacterium | reverse complement strand
AACCATAAAAATCGATGCCTGCAGGAAGACTGAGTCCAACTGACCGGGCAAGCGGTTATTATATTTTATATATTACATTGCACTAATAAATTATACTTTAACTACATATTGCTATATACTGTAAGTGAGTAGGTTGTGGAATTCAGATAAAGTTAAAGTATATTTTATGAAATCTATAATTAGTTTTTGTTTATTATACTTTGTGAAGGCGCGTGAGATTGCAACCTCTCTCCTACTTTTCTCCGCTTCAATCTCAAATAAGAAGCATCCTGACTTTTTAAAATCATTAGTCACTTAGAATTAGAAGTTCTAAAGCATTGTTCCACAATACACCATCAGGGTGACTTTGTTAATGGAGCCAGTAGCAGAATGAAATCTTGCAAATTAGATAATGATATTACAATTCAGGTGATGTTGCTTCCGGAATAGCTCCTGCAACATTAGAATTGAGTATTTATTGATCCTATGATTGAATTTCAGAGCAGATATTTAATTTCAGACGATTAGAGAAACGATCTCAGAGAAACCGGCATCTTCGGTCGTATTTTTGATTATTTATAGCCGAATATATTATTTTGGAAAGAAAATTTTATCCAAACTGCCCTTTCCGGATCCTTTGGCGGCAATAAACAAAAAGACAAAACAATAGAGTGCTGCTAATTCTCCCCTGTTTTGGATTGGAAGCAGTGCGTTAGTGCCCTGGGCAATCCAATAGGCAAAAGCCATTAGGCCACTCGCCAGTAATGCTGTCCAGCGTGTTAAAAATCCGGTCATTATAAACAGACCGCCGATAAATTCTATGCTGCCGGCAATGTATTTAATATGAAAGGGTGGTGTGTAAGAGGCTTCAGGAATCCCAATCAACTTCTGAGTACCATGCCATAAAAATAAAAATCCAACAACTATTCTCAACAGGGTATATATTTCTTCTTCGTACTTTTGCAATACAGACATTTCTAATCTCCTTTTTTTGTTACCAGATTAGTATTTATAAAATATTTTATTCTTCTTCCAGTCTATTATCATATTTTTCCAAACTAAGAACTGGTTTAATATGAATAACTGCGGTAATAATCTGTTGCGTCGAACATGATTTGTAAGGATGAACCTTAGTATTGGTTAACATTTTCCTACTCCAGATAGAGCCAAATATATTCTTTCTCCATTGCAAAGGAACAGAGTGCTGTAGAGTTGTTTGTCTTTTCACCGGACCACTATTTCATTGGACTCCTATTTCCATTGTGACAAATATCAATTATTCTTTTACTATTTTGAATATTATAAGGGGATTTTTAAAAACTCAGAAAAATCCTTTTATTTTTATTCTTCCGGCAATATATTTAGGCTATGTTACCGATAACATTTATATATTTAGGAGACCAAAATGAAAAAAATGTGTATCTTTGCAATAATAATCATAACCGGGGGAATGCTGA
>CAYTLS010000551.1:0-1141 GCA_964438745.1 uncultured bacterium | reverse complement strand
AAAATGAAAAAAATGTGTATCTTTGCAATAATAATCATAACCGGGGGAATGCTGATGGCATCGGATAGTTTTCACACAACTTTATCAAATAATTGGCAGCTATTTTCATCTGTGAACACGGAACAAACCGGCGATAAAATTTCTACAAATAACTATGAACCAACTGATTATTACTCAACAAATATTCCTAAAACAATAATGGCGGCACTTGTGGAAAATGGTGATTATACCAATATATTCTTTGCAAAAAACCTGGAAAATGTCGATAAATCCCGATTTGAAAACTCCTGGTGGTATCGCAAAACCTTTGATTTTGGGCACCAAAACATGAGAAATATTCAGCTGGTTTTTGAGGGGCTAAACTATAAAGCGGCTATCTGGTTGAATGGAGAAAAAATCGGGGACTCTTCTGAAATAGAACAATCTTTTCGCATTTTTAATTTTGATGTTACCGATAAACTTAAACCAAAAAACAATGTGCTGGCAGTAGAAATTATTCCCCCGGAAAAAGGGGATCTGACCATTGGATTTGTTGACTGGAATCCCTCGCCTCCGGACAATAATATGGGATTATGGCGACCGGTAAAGTTAAAATATTCCGGCGCTATCTCCCTGGAAAAAACCTTTGTGCAAACCAATGTCAATACCACAACTCTTGAGGAAGCCGATATTAAAATTTCAACTCTGGCAAAAAATCACTTAAATGAGGATGCACAATTTACCATTACCGGAAAAATCGAAGACCTTACCGTTTCAAAAAAATTGACATTAAAACCGGGTGAAGAGAGAGAGTTGCTTTTTTGTTCAAAGAACTACCCGCAATTACACATCAAGAATCCAAAACTCTGGTGGCCAAATGGATTAGGGGAACATCCCCTTTATGAGCTGGAATTATCAGCATCTGTAACAGAGACAATTTCTGATATAGAAAATATCCGCTTTGGCATTCGGGAATTTGGCGTCTATACGAACAATCTCGGCCATAAGCAATATACAGTTAACGGCAAACGGTTGCTGATCAAGAGCGCCGGTTGGGTCGATGATATTTTTCTCAATGATTCGGATCAGAAAGTCCGCGACCAACTGGCTTATGTCAATCATATGAACCTTAATTCTGTTCGTTTGGAAGGGTTCTGGGGAA
>CAYTLS010000550.1:0-2681 GCA_964438745.1 uncultured bacterium | reverse complement strand
CTAAATGAAATAGAGGGGGAGAACCGTTTACCCCGCAGTGTTGTAGACAATGAAGTGAGACTGGTGAAACCTACCGATTGGACCAGTGGCTTCTTCCCGGGATCTTTATGGTATTTGTACGAATACACACAAGATGATAAATGGATAAAGGCTGCTAAAAACTACACTGAAATACTTGAAGATATTCAGTATTTCACAGGAAATCATGATATAGGTTTCATGATGTATTGTAGCTACGGAAATGCTTATCGGTTAACAAAAAATGAGAAATATAGAGCAATATTGTTACAATCTGCACGCAGTCAATGTAAGCGATATGATCCTGAAATTAAGTCTATTCGATCCTGGGATTGGAATAAAAAACGATGGCAGTATCCGGTGATAATTGATAACATGATGAATTTAGAATTGTTGATGTGGGCATTTAAAGAAACTGGCGATTCAATTTTTCGAAACATAGCTGTAGCCCATGCAAATACAACTATGAAACATCATTTTCGTGATGATATGAGTACCTGGCATGTTGTGGACTATGATACTTTGACAGGAGAGCCGAGAATCAAACAAACCTGGCAAGGTCTATCGGACAGTTCTGCCTGGTCTCGTGGACAATCCTGGGGACTTTATGGATATACCATGATGTACCGGGAGACCGGTCATGCCCCATATCTGGAACTCGCTGAAAAAATAGCAAACTTTATCTTAACCAATGATAACATGCCAGAGGATTTAGTTCCCTACTGGGATTATGATGTAAAAAGCAAAGATGAACCGCGTGATGCTTCTGCAGCTGCGATTATGGCCTCTGCCCTGTTTGAACTCAGTCAATTTTCATCGGATTATTCAAAAAAATATTTCCAGAGTGCTAATAAAATAATTCGATCTCTGTCCAGTGAAAAATATCTCGCAAACCCGGGTGAGAATAAGAATTTTATCCTGAAACATTCGGTTGGAAATAAACCAGGAGACTCTGAGATTGATGTGCCTTTGAACTATGCGGATTATTATTTTCTGGAGTCATTAATGCGTAAACAGGAACTGAATTAAATATGAAACGCATTTTTATTCTTTTTTTAGCGGGAATTATTCCCTTATTTGGCAGAGTTAAAGTCGCAGATAATCTCCAGGATTTTCAGCAATTCATAGACAATGCTCAGGCCGGTGATGAAATTGTTCTGTCTAATGGTGATTATCAGGCAAATGGGAATATTATTATTGAAGAATTAAAAGGTGAGAAAGAAAATCCTATTTTAATTCGGGCCGAGGAAGCCGGAAAAGTAAAAATTACAGGTACAGGTCATTTTAAGTTAGAAGAATGTAAGTATTTGACCATTGATGGATTTTATTTATCTCAGGATGCTGAAGCCAAAAGCTTTAGTATTTTAGAATCTCGGCACCTACGGGTGACCAATTGTACCTTCGATCTGCGTGAGACAGGAAAGAAAAATTACTGGCTTTATATCTCTGGTGATAAGCCGTCTAATAACATTCGCATCGACCACAATGATTTTAAACGAAAATACTATGAAGGCTGCTTTATTGTGGTTTATGGTCCTGAAAATGATATTGCCAAACATGTCAAAATCGATCATAATTATTTTCGCGGACACTATTTCAAAGGAGATAATGGCGGTGAAGCGATTCGCTATGGAGACAGTGATCGACAGAACTATTCTTCCTATGCGATAGTAGAAAACAATTTGTTCGAAAACTGCAACGGCGATGTCGAGGTCATATCAGTGAAATCCACAAACCTGACGCTGCGACAGAACACTTTAAAATATTGCACCGGTTCATTAGTATTACGTCATGGTGATAGTTGCCGGGTCGAACATAACTATATCCTGGATGGGTATGGCGGTATCAGAATATATGGTGACAATCATCAGATTCTTGGAAATTATTTGTCCAATAATACAAACTACACAGGTATCAGCCATAAAATTCCTGCTTATTGTGCTATTGCCATCGGGAATGGTGACAGACCAGATTTGGCCAATGGTCAAAATACCTATGATCAACCGGAAAATTGTATTGTAGCGTATAATACACTGGTCAATAATTTAGGTTATAATATTACTTTTGGCGTCTTTGGAACCCATGAATTTCCCGCTAAAAATATAACTGTTGCCAATAATATTGTTATCAGTGAAAATAAGGCGGGCATTGGTTTTATGAAACCACCGAAGAACCCTGTTTTTTTTGGTAATATTTTATATGGTAAACAAAAACCAACCGGGATTCCGGAGACCGGATATCAATGGATTGATCCTGAAATGGAAAGAGACCCATTTGGCGTTTATCATTTAACTGCCAAAAGCCCCGCGATTGATGCAGCAGTTGATATTCAATCCCTTAAGAACTATTTCCTGGATATTGATGGCCAGCAGCGTGATGAATTTGATATTGGTGCCGATGAATATGTTGAAGGGCATATTCAACACCGGCCTTTGACAGCAAAAGATGTAGGGCCGATGACATGTCGAAATAAAGATTATATCCTAAAACAGGATTTTGAAGAAAATACTCCTGGAAATTACGATAATAAACTCGTAGAACAACAATGGAAGTCCACTAAATGGTCGGACCTCCGTGATCGCGCTGAAATAGTTACAGACTCTGATACCCTGCGAAACAAAGTCCTCAGGATTCACTATCCCAAAGGCAGTGTCGGGCCAAAA
>CAYTLS010000549.1:1252-2685 GCA_964438745.1 uncultured bacterium | reverse complement strand
GGAGACAGTTCGAAGCTGCGAAAGTCAGTCTTCGACAAGCTCAGACTGACAGAGAAATAAACTTCACAAGCAAAATGGAGACTTTATGAATAAAGACTTAATTTTTAAATCCTACGAAATCGCAAAAGAACGCTATGCTGAGTATGGTGTTGATACTGATGAAATTATCAAACAAATGAAACAATTGTCCGTCTCCCTGCATTGCTGGCAGGCCGATGATGTAGGGGGCTTTGAAAATCCTGACGCGCAGTTGTCCGGCGGTGGCATCCAGGCGACCGGTAATTACCCCGGTAAAGCTCAAAATTTGAAAGAATTACAGATGGATATTGAAAAGGTAATCGCTTTACTGCCGGGTAAACAAAAATTAAATATTCATGCCAGTTACGGCGATTTTTCCGGAGATAAAAAGGTAGGCCGTGATGCCATTACAATAGAAAATTTTAAGCCCTGGATCAACTGGGCAAAAAAGCAGAAAATTGGGTTGGATTTCAACTGTACCTGTTTTTCTCATCCCAAAGCCGATACCGGTTTCACCATTACCAGCAAAGATGACAATATTCGTAACTTCTGGCTGGAACATATTAAGCGGTGTCGTGAAATTGCTGCTCAATTTGGTAAAGAGTTGGGTGTCCCATCCATTCACAATCTATGGATTCCCGATGGATCAAAGGATATTCCTGTGGACAGGGCCGGTCACCGAAAATTACTCAAAGAAGCTCTGGATGAGATATTTGCGATTAATTATTCAAAAAAGCACATGAAAGATTCCATTGAAAGTAAATTGTTTGGTATCGGCAGTGAAGCCATGGTGGTTGGCTCCTATGATTTTTACTGGGGATATGCGGCGCAAAATGATAAACTGATTTGTCTGGACAATGGCCATTATCATCCCACGGAGCAGGTGAGCGACAAGATCTCTGCTTGTTTATTGTTTGTGGATGAATTGATGCTCCATGTGACCCGGGGTGTTCGCTGGGACAGTGACCATGTGGTGATACTGAATGATGAAATTCAGGCGATTTTTCAAGAAATTGTACGCGCCAAGGCCCTGAATCGGGTAAATGTGGGGCTCGACTTTTTTGATGCTTCGATAAACCGGATCGGCGCTTACATTACAGGCACTCGCGCGGCCCAGAAAGCCCTGCTCTTTGCGCTCTTGGAACCCAACAAGGCGTTATTGAATTACGAAGAAAAAGGACAGAATTTTGAGCGTTTATTTCTGCTGGAAAAAATGAAATCCATGCCCTGGGGCGCAGTCTGGGATTATTATTGTCTGCAGGAAAATGTCATTAATGATGATCAGATCATTCCTGAGGTGCAAAAATATGAAAAAGAGGTTCTTTCAAAACGTTGATATGGAACAATTAACAGCTATTTTTGACATCGGAAAAACCAACAAAAAATTTCTGGTCTTTAACCGGGATTTTGAGCTG
>CAYTLS010000549.1:0-1242 GCA_964438745.1 uncultured bacterium | reverse complement strand
AAAATGTCATCAATGATGATCAGGTCATTCACGAGGTGCAAACCTATGAAAAAGAGGTTCTATCCAAAAGATAATTATGGAACAATTAACAGCCATTTTTGACATCGGCAAAACCAATAAAAAATTCCTGGTCTTTAACCGGGATTTTGAGCTGGTATACAAAATCGAAAAGGAATTTCCGCAAACTGTGGATGATGACGGGTTTGAATGTGAAGATATTGAATTGCTGGAAAAATGGATTCGGGAAACATTGCAGGAGGCCCTTGAATCAAAAGAGTTGGCTATTGATAAACTCAATTTTTCTACCTATGGCGCCACATTGGTTTACCTGGATGATAAAGGAAAAAGGGTGACACCGGTTTATAATTATCTCAAGGAAGTGGAGGCTGACATTTTTGAGGAATTTTATAGTCGCTATGGCGGGAAAGAAAATTTTTGCCGGGAGACTGCTTCGCCGGCACTGGGAATGCTCAATTCCGGGTTGCAGATTTACTGGCTTAAGCGCAGAAAACCTGACCAATGGCAAAAAGTTAAATCCATCCTTCATTTGCCACAATATTTGAGTTATTTATTCACAGGAAAAATTCATTCGGAATATACATCGATTGGTTGTCATACAGGATTATGGAATTTCGATGAAATGCGCTATCATGACTGGCTGGCCGCTGAGAATATAAAACTGCCGGAACCGGTGATTAATTCCACGACCCATGAGGTTGACATCAGCGGCAGAAAAATCATGGTCGGCATCGGTATTCATGACAGCTCCGCCTCTATGGTTCCTTTTTTCAATCGTGAAAAGGAAAAGTTCCTGCTGGTATCCTCTGGTACCTGGGTAATCAATATGAATCCCTTTAACGATGAGCAACTGACCCTGGCGCAATTGCAGGCTGATTGTCTCTGTTACATGAGTATCTGGCAGCGGCAGGTCATGGCGTCGCGCCTCTTTTTGGGACATATTCATGAAAAAAATGTGATTGAATTGACGAAATATTTTGAAGTAGATAAGGAACAATACAAATCTGTGACTGCGGAATCCATAAAAGTCGCACAGGTTTTTGATAAAGGAAAGTCCATCTTTTTCAAGACAGGAATACCGGCGAATTACGAAGCTGATTTAAGTGAATTATCGATTTTTGATAATTTTGAAGATGCTTATATGCAATTGATGTTTGAATTAGCCGCTTTTGAAAAACAGCAGATTGACCAAATTGTTGACGGTGAAAACCTGAGCAACATCAT
>CAYTLS010000548.1:0-2692 GCA_964438745.1 uncultured bacterium | reverse complement strand
CCCCCGTATCCAGCTTGGGAAGCTGGTGTTCTACCATTGAACTACACCCGCTTATTGCGTGTATGTAAAAATATAAAATATTTTCTGATTATCACAAAAGAGTTTCTACTCATTTTCAACAATATTTCTAGTGGTCATATTTTTATTGATAGTGCAGATTAAAAAGTTAGCGAGTGAAAATCAGGAAAAAATAAAAGTATTGATCGGGGATAAAATTAAGAAGATAAGTGATCGCAGGGGAGCCTGTATTTTTTTGTAGGTATGGGGGGGGAACAAATATTGTCTTTTTATTGAATTAACGGGATATATCCGATAGTTTTAACCATCATTGAAAAGGAGCACAGCAGAAAACCCAATAAAAATTCTCAAATATTTTGCTCTGTTATGTTGCAGGTACCAGTTGTAGATGAGAAAAAATGAAAGAATTATTTTTTTAAAAGAAAGTAAATTCAATGGCGTTAAAAAAAGATCTGGGGTCTCTTGAAGTATTCTGTGTAGCGTCGGGGGCTATGATCAGTTCCGGACTATTTGTTTTACCGGCTGTCATGTACACAAAGGTTGGTCCCGCTCTGATTTTGGCTTACGTGTTCGGGTCGTTTCTAATGATCCCGGCGATTATTTCAAAAATTGAACTGGCCACAGCCATGCCGAAATCCGGTGGTACCTATTTTTTCATCCATCGCAGTTTAGGCGCTTTGTTCGGCACTTTTGCCGGCTATGCTTCCTGGTTTTCTTTGAGTTTGAAAAGTGCTTTTGCTGTGCTGGGCATCGGTATCTTGATGAAACCGTTGATTCCCAATGCCGACATGGGTACGGTCAAACTAATTGCTGTCGCCTTTACATTTCTGTTCACGCTTATCAATATTATCGGTGTAAAAGAAAGCGGACGCTTTCAGGTTATCCTGGTTTTTGGACTGCTGACGATCTTGCTGGTTTATATTGCCGGGAATATCACAAAGATCCATATCGACCGGTATGTGCCTTTTACACCCCATGGCTGGAAGTCAGTATTCACTGTAACCGGGTTGATCTTCATTTCTTACGGCGTCTTAACCAAAGTCGCCTCTGTTGCCGGTGAGATCAAAAGTCCCACCCGGAATATATTTCGTGGTATGGTTTCCGCCTTTCTTGTTATTTCTGTCCTGTATGTCCTGGTGATCAGTGTGGCGATCGGGTTATTGACAGATACACAACTATCCGGTACACTGAATCCAATCGCTTTAAGCGCCACTGAGCATTACGGGAATATTGGGTATTGGTTCGTGTCGATCGCTGCGCTGCTGGCTTTTATTACCACTGGAAATGCCGGTTTGATGGCCTCATCCAGAATCCCTATGGCAATGGCGGAAGATAGTTTGGTTCCGTCATTTTTTGGTAAAATCGTCCTTCGCTTCAGTACACCGGTTGTTTCGATAATCATGACCGCTTTGTTCATGATCCTTTCGATTGTTTTTTTAAATTTGGAAAGCCTGGTCAAGGTGGCGTCCACTATGATGCTGATTTTGTTTTTTCTGGTGAATGTCTCGGTAATTTTAATGCGGGAAAGCAAGATCATTACTTACCGGCCTTCCTATAAATCCTCTCTCTATCCCTATGTTCAGATAGCCGGCTTGTTCATCTATATGTTCCTGATCATTGAAATGGGTATGCTTCCGTTGCTGATTACACTTTTTTTCTTTACAATTTCATTGGTTTGGTTTTTCTTTTACTCAAAATCCAGAAATCAAAAACAGTCCGCCCTTGTCCATGTTGTCCAAAGTATCATTTCCCAAAAAATTAGTACTCCCACGCTTACCAATGAATTGCGTGATATTTTAATGCAGCGCGATAATATTGTGGCGGACAAATTTGACCGGATTATTCAAAATGCTGACATCATTGATATTGAAGAGGGGACATCACGGGAGATGTTTTTTCAGAATCTGTCAACACGAATCGGTGAAAAATTTAATTGTGAGCCCAGAACGATTTATGAGCTTTTTCAGGCTCGTGAGGATAAGTTCAGCACTGCGATCTATGAAGGACTGGCAATTCCCCATATAATTGTGGAAGGTGAAAATCTTTTCGATATAATAATTGCCCGCTCAAAAACCGGTATTATCTTTGACACGGAAAAACCAGCGGCCAATGTCGTCTTTGCGTTGCTGGGTTCGGAAGACCAACGCACATTTCACCTGCAAGCCCTGATGTCCATCGCCCAGATCATTCAGAATAAAAATTTCATTGAAAACTGGAAAAAGGCCAAAAGCAAGGAAGATCTGCGCAATCTGATTCTGCTGTCAGAACGGGTGCGAAAAGGAGATATTTAGAAATCACATTTTGAAAAAAACTATATATCTGTAAATTATTTAAAACTAATTAGAATAAAAATGACACAAAATATGAAATCATTATGCTGACAGATCACCATTGCCACCTGCAGGATGAAAAAATCCGTCCCCATTTAAAACATGTCCTGAAAAATGCCGCCAGCCATGACATTACATCCTTTATTTGCTGCGGTACCAAAATCGAAGACTGGCAGGAAGTACTGGGCCTACATGAACAATACGATCAGATCATTCCCGCTCTTGGTATTCATCCCTGGGAAGTCAAACGTTTATCGAATGATTGGGAAGCAAATCTCAAGAAAAATCTTCAGGACAATCCCAACTGTTTGGTGGGAGAAATCGGTCTCGATATGCAATTTGTC
>CAYTLS010000547.1:0-2692 GCA_964438745.1 uncultured bacterium | reverse complement strand
GAAAAAGAGGCAAGATTGAGATCGTTGCGAATAGTCCGGAATCATGGCAGGATAAGAAAACCATAAACGCAAAATAAATTTAAGTGAGGTTAATAATGAAAATAGTTGTAGTAGGCAGTACGAATACAGATTTAACCATGAAAGTAAAACGGTTACCCAAAAAAGGGGAGACGGTATTAGGCGGACAATTTTCGACAGCCATTGGCGGCAAGGGCGCTAACCAGGCTGTGGCAGCAGCTCGCGCCGGCGGTGATGTCACTTTTGTTTCCCGTGTAGGGGATGATATGTTTGGTGAGCAGGCCACGGATGCCTTTCGCGAAGATGGCATGACGGTGGATTTTATGTCGAAAGACGCAGATGAACCCACCGGAACTGCGCTGATTTATGTGGATGATAATGGGGATAATTTACTGGCAGTGGCGTCAGGTGCAAACCTAAAACTGGTTCCCGCAGAAATTGAAAAAGTAAGGACAATCATCGAATCTGCTGATATTTTGTTGATGCAGCTGGAAGTGCCGGTGGAAACCGATATTGCTGCTGCAAAAATTGCCAAAGCAGCGGGTGTAAAAGTTATTCTAAATCCGGCGCCGGCCCAGCAATTACCGGAAGAATTATTGGAAAATCTCACCATGATTACGCCCAATGAAACGGAAACAGAATTGCTGACCGGTCAAAAAGTGACCAATATTGAAGAAGCCAAAAAGGGTGCGGAATTGTTATTGGATAAAGGCATTGAAACCGTGCTTATCACTCTCGGCGCAAAAGGTGTTTTACTGAAAACCCGTGATAAAACGGAGATTATTCCAGGCTATAAAGTGAAAGCGGTCGACACAACCGCAGCCGGTGATGTTTTTAATGGCTCCTTGTGTGTGGCTTTGGCAGAGGGTAAATCTCTGGTGGAATCCCTGCGGTTTGCCAATGCTGCTGCCGCGCTTTCGGTGACGAAATTGGGCGCCCAACCCTCAGCGCCGAAACGGATGGATATTGAAAAGTTTTTAATAGGGAAAAAATGAAAAAAGTGTTACAAGAGGATGTAATCCCTTGTTTCTGTATTAAAGGAGAGGAAGAATGAGCTATAAAAAATTCATATCGATCGTTCTGGTTGTACTGATTTCAGTATGTTTATTTGCTGATGCACCGGATCCTGATCCGAAGCGATTTGACCAGGAAATCAATACTTTTATCCAATGGGACAAAAAGAACAGTTTTGTAGAAAATAGTGTATTGTTTGTTGGTAGTTCCAGTATTCGTATGTGGCCCTCGGCAGTGTCCTTTCCAAAACTATCTGTGATCAATCGCGGCTTTGGTGGTTCCCATATTTCCGATGTGCTTTACTATTATAACACGGTGGTAAAAAAATACAATCCGTCAAAAATAGTTTTCTACTGCGGGGACAATGATATAGCTTCACAAAAATCAATTGATCAGGTGGTGTCAGATTATCAGGAATTTGTTGTTAAAGTTAAAAGCGATTTTCCAAAAATCAAGATTTACTACATTCCCATCAAGCCCAGCATTGCCCGTTGGGAGATGTGGCATGCAATGGACAAAACCAACCTGACAATCAAAGAAATTTGCGATAAAGATAAGCGCATGTTTTATGTGGATATTGCCACCCCAATGATCACTGAAAATGGCCAGCCTGACGAAACCCTTTTTCTGGATGATGGCTTACATTTGAATGAGAAAGGATACACGGTTTGGAATAATGTCTTGTCGAATTATTTAAAATAGGGATTATTATAAATGTCGGTAAGAAGTCTACTGAAGTAGACTCCTGTAGTTTGATTGGTCGATTAAACACCATGCTGAAATTTTATTAAGTACAGCACCACAATTTATTGTGGTGTAAAAACGCAATCCAAAGAACTAATAGTAGGCTTAAGCCTACTTCCCAAATGGAATATGTAAGCAGGAAATTTATATATTAGGAGGAGTAAATTAATGCGAAAAATGATGATATTAATGATCTTAATCAGTCTGATCATGCTGGTATTTCTTGCTGGCTGTACGCAAAACAGAAACGATTACATTAAACCCTATTTTAAAAATCCATCCTATTGGCAGTACAACGGTGAGCCGGTGCTATTACTGGGAGCATCGGACAATGACAATCTGTTTCAATCGGATAACATGAAGCAACAACTGGAAACCCTGGCGTCTGTGGGTGGCAATTACATTCGTAATACCATGAGTTCCCGGGACGAAGGTGATATCTGGGCATTTTACAAAGACGACAAAGACAGATATGATCTGGATAAGTGGAACAACCGGTACTGGGAAAAATTCGATTCATTACTACTGATTGCTGAAAAAAATGATATCATAGTCCAACTGGAAATCTGGGACCGCTTTGATTTTTCCCGCAAAGAATGGCAGAATAATCCCTATAATCCTGCATTCAATGTGAATTATAATTTTGCGGAAACCGGATTTGCTGAGGATTATCCGGAGCATCCATACAAAGATCTGCAGCCCTTTTTTCACACTATTGAAGGAATGGAGTATTACACACCAAAATTAGAAATGGTCAAAAAATATCAAGAAAAATATGTATCTAAATTACTATCCATTTCCCTGCAATATCCCAATGTACTTTATTGTATGAATAACGAAACCCATACACCGCCGGAATGGGGAAAATACTGGATTAAAATCATTCAGGATAAAGCAGCCGAAGCCGGTAAGTCGG
>CAYTLS010000546.1:0-2694 GCA_964438745.1 uncultured bacterium | reverse complement strand
CCCTGAATGACCGGCAGCACCCGCTTGGGTGAATGAAAATCTGCCAGAATCCATGGACAGGTGCCACGCAATTGGGGAATTCGTTGCAGCATTTTCAAACTTTCTTCATAGAGATTTTCCTGAAACTCTTCTGTCCAGCGGGTATCCTTATCCCCATGATAGCCTTGTAAAGCACCGCCACCGAATTCCGAAATGACCACCGGCTTTTCTTGTTCAATAGCCCACTTCACACGACTGCATTTCTCCGGCAGACCATCGTACCAGCCGACATATTCATTAAAAGCCAGCACATCTACATAATCGGCAAAAGGGTCAACAATCATTTTGACATCCACATTATCATGTTTGCCATGGAGTTCCAATGCCGCACTGATCAGACGTGTATCGTCAATATTCAGCGCGAAACTACGTAATTCTTTGAGAAATTTCATTCGGGAATCACCCACCGGTGTTTCATTGGCCATAGACCAAATAATCACAGACGCGCGGTTTTTATCTCTTGACATCACTTCACTCAATTGTTGTTTGGCAGCATTCAGCGTGTAGGGATTATCAAATTCTATGGTCCAGTACACCGGATTTTCCTCCCAGACCATAATCCCCATTTCATCGGCCAACCGTACCATATTTTCATTGTGCGGGTAATGCGCCAGGCGAACGAAATTGCAGCCCAGTTCCTTTGCCCAGCCCAACAGCATTCTGGCATCTTCCATACAATAGGCACGGCCGCCACGAATAGGATTTTCCTCATGGATGCAGATGCCTTTCAGAAAAACCGGTTTATCATTCAACAAAATCTCACGACCTTTGGTTGCAAGGGTTCGAAAGCCGATTTGATCACAAACCTTATCTTGATCAGTGGAAAGGTTGACATTGTAAAGTTTTGGATTGTCAAAGGACCAATATGTTAAATCCTTTAGTGACAAAGTAATCTCAGCACGTCCATTTTTATCCGTGCGAAATATCTTTTCCACTTCAATTTCAGGAATGGACAAGGTGACTTTTTCATTGGATTTATCATTACCATCCAGTTGAACAAATCCTTTTATCTCATGGGATGATCCCTTGGCTAATTGTACTTTGTAATCCTGAATAAAAGTTGCTGGCAATTCAATAATTTTCACATCACGGGTGAGGCCGCCGAAATTCCACCAGTCAGTGTTCACTGTGGGAACCTCTTCCTTTTTGCGTTTATTATCCACTTTGACCACAACAAAATTATCTTTCTCTTTCACAATATCGGTGATCTCAAAATTAAAGGGTGTGAATCCGCCTTTATGTGTTCCGAGTTTCTGCGCATTAAGGTAAACTTCAGCTTTGTAATTGGCTGCTCCAAAATAGATGAATAACCGGTTGTTTTTGTCTTTTTTATCATAATTAAAAGTTTTTTTATACCAAATGGTGCCTTCATAATAATAGAGTTTTTCCTTTTGGTAATTCCAATCGCCGGGAACATTGATCACATCGGATTGATCGAAATTGTATTCCACCCGGTCAGTTTTCAGTTTTGCCTTTTGGTTGACAAAAAAACCACCACTTTTTGCCGGATTATCAGATTGGTCATAGGGTTGGTACCGATAATCGTAATACCCGGTCTCATAGGGATCGACAATATAGCGCCATTTACCATTCAGGGTAAAGGATTCCCGGTTATAGGCATTTTGTATGATTTCACTTGAAAACAGAAAAGTTACTTGTAATAAAATGATAAAAAATACAATTAAACTTTTATTTCGACGCATTTTTCCCTCCTCTTTTCTTTTACAGGCTATTCTAAAATCACAATTTCCAGTCATTTCTTACTTTTAAATCCACTTCAATTTTAGTATGCAACAGGTATAGCATCAACCATTGCGTAGGTCTATTGACCATTCGCAAGGTCTTGGTTTAAAGTCAAGCTTTGTCCTGTCTTGATTTTTAATGCTTTTTTAAACTCAATAACAATTTTGTCATTTTGTTTACTTGTATTAAAATTAACTTTTTTATCGTTAATTGTTACAGAAGATAATTGACCTAAATCCTGTGATTCAAGGGTCAATGAACGAATCCTCATTTCACCGGAACGAACATTAATTCGAATCCCATCTGTACCTTTCTGATAAAACGCAGTCCCATTATTAAACGCGAAAAACAATTCATAAGTAGGTGCCGGAAAACAGGGGGAGAATTGGTAATGATCATTATTAATCGCCAGTCCCAGCACACCATTGATCACGCCCCAGGCCGACATAGGCCGGAAATAGTGACCACCGAATTCCTGATGATCGAAATAAAGCCCGTTCTCACGATAGCGCTCTTCTACACCCTGAATAACATCCAATGCCTCAGAATACATATCCTCATACATCAGGAAAGAAGCAAACCCCAGCTCCACACCGGTCCAGCAGGTATTGGCCTGATCCGCCCAAAGGTTGGTTTCATGGATCGGATAGAGTTCCGGATGTTCCGGCCAGGTACAATTCCGCAGACCAAAATCCTCCTGAAAGGAATACTTCATCACATTTTTCAGCGAAGTATGAACCTTTTCCGGATTCAGAATATATCCCAAACCGCTTTGATGCGCCATCCACTGTCCGATGATCTGGTCCGTCAGACATGCTTCGTCAACACCTTTTTCGCCGTCAGCATCATTATAAAGTCGGAAATACTCACCATTCCAAAGTTTTTCTTCCACCTTTTTATGCGTAATATCGT
>CAYTLS010000545.1:0-2708 GCA_964438745.1 uncultured bacterium | reverse complement strand
CCAATGAAAATGAAAAATTATTATTCACTTCCCGATATTTCCCAATTTTATCGAGCAGCACATATTTAATGACGCCTTTTTCGGCTTTTTTATCGGACAGCATAATTTTATGAATTTCTTCCACACTGAATGCGCCCGGTACTTTGTACGGCATTTTAGCATTGTCCAGAAACCGGACCACACGATTAAAATCTTCTTCGCTAATTTCACCGGATAGTTGCGACATTTTTAGTTCCACCGCCATACCGATACTGACACCGAATCCGTGTTTGATTTGGTAATTAGATAATGTCTCCATTGCATGGCCAATCGTATGACCGAAATTCAATATTTGACGAATGCCCTTTTCTCTGGTATCAAGATTCACTACTTCCTTTTTTAATTCCACGCAGCGCTTAATAATGTGAGAGACGAATTCTGTATCCCTTCGCAAAATGGCTTCAATATTCTTTTCCATGTAACCAAACAGATCAGCTTCAAGGATCAAGGCTGCCTTGATACATTCGGCAAATCCATTCAAATATTCTTCCTGTGGCAACGTTTTTAACATGGTAATATCAGCAAAAACGGCAGCAGGCTGCCAGAAAGCGCCAATGAGATTCTTGCCGTATTTTGTATTGATGCCGGTCTTGCCGCCAACTGAAGAATCCACCATTGCCAGTAACGAGGTCGGCACCTGGATAAAAGGAATACCCCGCTTGTAAGTGGCTGCAATATAACCGGTCAGATCACCAACAACGCCACCGCCAAAAGCGATCAGCAAGGTTTTTCTGGTATAATTTTTACTGAGCAATTCATCATCAATAGGATTTTTCACAAGGCGGGATTTGGATTCTTCCCCCGGTTTATTGACAATCAGATGAATATTTTCTTCATCCAGATGCCTGACCAGATTTTGATATTGATCGCGATAAACATTTTATCAGTGACTACAACTAATTGATAATCTGCATAATTTTGCGTGATGAATTTTCCCAATAGGTCGATTATATTCTCGCCGATTGTAATGGTGTAATCAGAATTCTTAGGTTGCGGGCTAACCTTTATTTTATGATTTTGTTGCATCATTTAATTGCGGAGTACAATTCCGCGTTCCTGTCATCATTTGGTTAAACTTTCCGAAGTTTCCTTTAACATACCGAAGTTTGAAATTATGGCTACAGCTTTGCTCATAATATAAATTTTCGGAAGGGTCTCTATTTTTTAACAATTTTAAAAACCTTAGCCTTCTTGCGAAGAGGGAGGTTATCAATTTATTCTATATTTTTACGGAGCCTATTGAGAAAATCTGTCATCACTTCAGTATCTTTACATTCGATAATGTGCGTCAGATAAGAGAGCTGTGAATTAATTTTCTTGATCTGCTCCAGGACGTAGGGATTGAACATGATTTCAGTGAGAAGATAGTCATCCTCTGAGAGCAGCCCTTCAGCGATTTCCATATGTTTACGAAAGGTGGTTCCCGGCGCTTCCTGGTTTTTCAAACAAGCGGCAAAGACCATGGATGATGTAAACGGTGTTCCCAATGAATACGCTGTCGTTGCATCATGTTCATCAAAAGTATATTCAAAGATATTGAGATTCAAACTCGCGTAAAGATCGTGAAAGAATTTCTTGCCTTCTTCGTCGGATTCTTTGATAATGATAGCATTTTCGTTTTCCAGTTCCCGAATATTGGCAAAAGTTGGTCCGAACATCGGGTGTGTGGAGACAAATCTGCGACCATTGTTTTTATAATAATCAGCAATACCACTTTTTACAGAAGTGACATCGGACAGCATACATTTTTTCGGGATATAATCCATGACCGCTTCAAACGCCTGAACCGTATGCCGCAAATCAACCGCGTTGATCAACAGTTCCGGTGCGAAATCCTGTATCTCTTCTATTTTATGAAAACGTTTTACATTGAAAAAATATTTCATTTTTTTAGGATTTTTATCATAAATACCAACCTCATGATCATGACAGAGTTCTTCCACCAGCCAGGCGCCCATATGTCCGGTTCCAAGAATACAAATCTTCATTATATCTTCCTTTCTTTATAACATCCTAAAAATTTTAACTCCGCTGTATTTTTCTTCACTTCTTTGAGGACTTTTTGGATTTTTTCATCTTTATCAGAACCCAAAAAGTCTAAAAAGAAAGCATAATTCAGCAATTGTTTTGGCATGGATTCAATACGTGTCAGATTGATATTGGCTTTCGCAAATAGTTCCAGCACTTTGAAAAGTGTTCCCGCTTTATGTTCGGTTGTAAAAATAATTGAACATTTATTGCCTTCCACTCCTTCTTTCTCTTTTGACAAAATCACAAACCGGGTTTTATTAGCTTTGGAATCTTCGATATTGGACTTGATGATCTCCAGGTTGTAGAGGATGGCGGCAAATTTACTGGCGATGACAGCGACGCCGTCGGGGCGCTCTTCGGATAGCATTTTCGCAGATCCGGCAGTATCATAAAAAGGCACCGGTTCGAGATCATTGCGTTCCAGAAAATATTTGCATTGTGATAATGCCTGAGAATGGGAATATACTTTTTTGATATCGCGGTGATTGGTTCCCGGTAATGTCAGCAGACAATGTTCCACCGGATTTTCAATGGCACCGACAATTTTCAGGTTGGTATGGATCAGGTTATTATTGACTTCACCAACAATGCCGCCCAAAGTATTATCAACAGGAACGATTCCGTACTCATACCGGCCA
>CAYTLS010000544.1:0-2721 GCA_964438745.1 uncultured bacterium | reverse complement strand
CTTATTAAAAATTGTAAATGAATAAAAAATGGACGATAGAATGAGACTAAAATTTACATACAGAATACTTTTCACACTGCTTTTTGCGGTTAGCTTGTTTGCAAAAATCCCCAAATGGGTCAGCGAAAACAGCCATCCGCAATACCCCACAGAGCAATATTTTCTGGGCATTGGTATTAGCGAAGACCGCACGGAAGCCGAAGACCTGGCGCGTGCCAATCTTATCAAGGAAATTTCTGTAAAGATCAGTTCTGAACTGGAAAATATCGAAAATGAATTGATAAAAGATGGCGAAGTAACCTCAACTTCCCGCATGACCCAAAAAATTAACAGCGCCGTATCAGCCAATTTGGTCGGTGTACAAATTGTCGAACTGGAGCAGGAAAAAAAGAAGTACTATGCCCTGGCAGCACTGTCTAAAATGAAATACTTCACGACCTTGGAAATCAAAATGGATCAAGCCGCCCAGCAGGTCAAAAACCTCATGAATGACAGCGACAACCTGCAGGAAGAGGGGTTTCTTTTAACAGCCATAGACAATTATAATCAATGCCTGACACTGTTGTCTGATTATACCGAACAGTCGACCCTTTATACCGCCTTGACAGGCCGAAGATATGCCGCCCTGAAATCTATTGACAGTTCCTCTGTGACCATGAAGATCCAGCGAATTATTGATAATACATTTCTCTCTGTGGTCGAGGGAAAGGATCAGACCGGCATTTCCGGTACAAAATTACCCGAAACCATCGTTTTGAAAGTCCTTTACAAATCCCCTCTGCACAAAGAAGTTCCGGTGCAGAATTTACCGGTGAAGATCACTTATGAAAATGGTGATGAGATTGATAAATTGATGACAAATACCGACGGTAAATTGTTTATCAACATTACCGCTGTCCCTACCGATGAAACCGGTAAGGAAGGGAAAGTCATTTTTCAGGCGGTTTTTGATAATGTAAATACCGATACACCGCTACCTTCCACAACACTCACCTACCAGGTTGAAACCACAGCGGTAACGTTTGAAGTAATGATCGATAATAAGGCCCTGAAAAACAAAGTTGCCGGCATGATTGCCAAAAACGGATACTCCGTTGCCGATAAGGGTGATTTCAGAATTACTGCCAACACGATGGTGGAGGATGAAAGGGTCATTGAGTCACCCTTTGGTAAAATGTATATGGCAAAAGTATCGGCCAATTTTAACATGATCGACAATAATAATCAGACTGTAGCCTCGCTTCAAACCAGCGGCCGGGCAACAGAAAAATCAGCAGACTTAGCCCGTCAAAGTGCTATAAAAAATATAAAAGTAAACCGTAAAGACTTAATTGCATTCCTTGCAAAAACAATTGATTGATAATTTTTTCGAAAGGAGAAAAAAATGAGAAAGTTCTTAGTCGTATTAATGTTGGTTCCCCTGGCCCTTTTCTTAATGAATTGTGGCGGTAAACCAAAAGCAAAAATGAATGATATTCCCGATTGGTATCTGAATCCGCCTCAGGCAGAAGATGCTATTCTGGAAGCCGGCGACGCAGTCAAACACAGCATGGGATTGGCCAAAGAAGCAGCTGATGCCAGAGCCAGAGATGCGATCGCGCGCACAATCGAAGTGAAAGTAAACTCCATGTTCAAAAATTTCATGCAGGAAAGTGGTGTCGGCGAAGAAGCTGAAGCCCTGGAATTTACTTCTTCTGTCAGCAAGCAGATCACTGCCAATGTCCTGCGCGGCTGCCGTATTGCAAAACGGGATATGCGGCCGGAAGGCAACATGTACCATGCCTACTCTTTGGCACAATATGATCTGAACAGTCTTGTTCAGGAAACGTTGAATGCTGCCAGAAAACAGAAAGCGCTGTACAATGAAGCCAAGGCAAACCTGAGTTTTCAGGAACTGGAAAAAGAAATCCAAAAACTGGAAAATCTTGAAAATTAATTAAACCAAAAGTCTCACTGTAAAATTGCAGTGAGACTTTTTATTATTTATGAAAAAAATTATCCTCATATTAATCCTGACATCATCTGTATTTGCTCAAATTCCGGGCTGGTTTAAAAATCTACCAACAGCCCCTCCCGGTGTTTATTTGGCAACCGGAATTACCGGCAAATATTTTAATCAAGAGAACGCGCGTATTATAGGCGTTCATCGGGCAGTCAAATCCATTGCCAAACAAAAAAGTGTTGATTTGATTTTTGAATTATCAACAAAATCTGACGGCAGGTTCATCATCGGCCGCCCGGACTTTGAAGAAATATACGAAGAAGTGTTTTATAACGAAATCCTGGAAAACCACAAGGTTATTGACTCGGCTTTCACCCAAAAAAATTGTTTTTATCTGATTCAATATCCGGCGAAATCAAAATCTGTTAACGTCCAAAATGACCTGGTCGCCTGGGGTCAAAAGCCAAGCTGGATAAATAGTCCACCAGCAGATTCTGAGTATCATTATGGCGTCGGAGCAGTTGCCAGATATATGCGGACCACTCGTGGCTGGCAGGATTCTGACGCACTGTCGCGGTTTAACCTGGGAAAAAATATTTTTTTGGAAGTGGAAAACATTCGGGAAGAAATACGAACAAACAACTACACGATAACCAATACTTTTTCAGAACAATTCTATAATCTGACAATCAGAAACTGTCATGTAACCAAACGTTGGTATGACGTCACTACAGATCAATATTACTCTCTCTCCCGACACCCTAAAAACTCTTTCAGTG
>CAYTLS010000543.1:0-2725 GCA_964438745.1 uncultured bacterium | reverse complement strand
GTTGATTGGAAACCGATTGGTTCTTTAATTTCTTTCCGGACAGCAACACGTAGGAATCCTCGATAGTTTTCACTTTACTTTGGGATTTGAAGGTCATATCATTAATAAAAATTCTGTCATCCACACGCAATCCCAGTGGTGATTTCTCGATCGCGATCTCATCATTCAGTTTCACCCTGTATAAGAGATTACCATCTTCCAATAATATTTCTGCTTTGAGATTACCACCTGGTGAATTTACTCTACCCACAGTCTCCGCGTGTAAACAAATTGTCATTAATAAAAACAGTACCAATATAATGCGTTTCATCGTACTTTATTCCTTTATACTTTTGTTAATTATGTCAACAATCTCTTGACTCTCAAATTCCGGCAGTTTATCCAATGTCCATTCGATATCAAATGCCAGTTTTTCACCTTTCTGTAGCAGTTGCAAATGGGAAAGCAATTCCATTTCTACAAATTTTGTCGATATGAAAACTTCCACCGGACACCCCTCATCAGGATAGGTTTCCCCATCAATATAATGAAAAGATTGGGTAAATATTTTATCCTTCCAGACTGCCGACAAGAAACGCTTACTGTCCGTGCCAATTTTCAGCGTATCATCTTTTACATTTTCAATGATCATTTTATTGTCGATCAACTCAATTGTCGGTTCAAATTCATCAAGGAAATATTTGATTCCGCCTTTAAATTTTGAATTTTTATTGTGGTCCACCACGAATTTTTCCGGGGGCAGCACCTGGGACACATTCCAGATGGTGGCCGGTACGACACTATTTTCCCCCTCGCAAATCACGGTTTGTCCGATATGGAATTTATTCTCCTTTGGCGCCGTGGTAATTTCACGAACCAACCGGGTGTTGGAATATTGACTCACCTCACTGATCATTCGTATGCCATTTTCCAGTAATTCATACTCAAAATTCCCACCATCAAAGGTTTCATCCGGCGGCCAACCGCGATTGATGGTTTTTGGAAAATCATCCTGCGCAACGGTCCAAACCTTGTCCCCGCCATAGTTGGCCCAGAAGGATTTTTTCAACATTTCGTTGGTATATTCCACATTTTGACCGAGAAATTTTTCATTGTTCCAAAGTAGGTTTTCGCCATTAGTGAACCCAAAAAACATGATTCGCCCGATAGAGGGTACAATCACCAACCGTAAGTTTTGATTATCAATTTCAACCGCTTCTTTCCAGCCTTTATACTCAATCACTGAAACATTGACCTGGTTTTCTTTTTCCATATTATATCCCTGATATATAAACAGTCCGGTCAGGACCAAAATCAACACAACAACTTTTTTCCATTTCATTCTGCAACCTCTCCCAATTGCTTAATTAAATGCGCCACTTTTTTATGTCACTTTGTTTATAGCCAATGCGAATGGCAGTGGCTGAAATGTCATCATTTTTATTGACCTCGAAAGGGCAGGTATATAAGAACCAATGATTTTGGTTGTACCCTTTTCCATTAATCTGATAGGCAATGGAAGCACCGTCAGTGGGTGACGCCAGTTTTACCTTACCCTTCACGATTGACATTTTTGGAGGCTTTGTCACCGGCTGTTCTAAATCCGGCCAAAATGATTTTACCATTTCCAATTCACTCATAAAGCCGGTATCACCGATACGATCCAGCCACTTTTGTAATTCCTGTCGTAATCGTAGCAATTCCTCCTTGTACCGTGGATCTGCGGCCAGGTTATTTAATTCATATGGATCTTTGTGAATGTCATAGAGTTCCTCCGTCGCCTTGGTTTCACGAAACCAATACATCTGATCGGTGTCCAGTTTTCCGTCATCACGGTATTCCAACAGGTCTTGCATGGTACCCAATTGCTTTCGGAATTTGATGTCCAGGTAAGCCGGCAGATCAGGACGAAAATTTTTGATATATTTAAAATTTTTGTCACGGACAGCACGGCGCATATCATATTGTCCATCCATCCGGTCGCGGGCAGCATAAATGTATTGTCGCGGTTCTGCCTTATATTTTCCGAGAAATGGTTCCCCGTGCATGTATTCCGGCGGTTTTATATCTGCCAATGATAATATCGTGGCGGGAATATCCACAAAACTGATCATGTCATCCACTACTTTTCCGGCCATTTTACCCTTAGGAAACCGTACCAGCATTGGTACATGAAGCCCCGTATCACAGAGTTCCCGTTTCCCTCTTGGCAAAGGCCCGCCATGATCGGAATAAAAGATCACAATGGTATTGTCCCACAAGCCATCTTGCTTCAGCTGGTCAATCAGTTCACCCACTTCCCGATCCATTACCGTAATATTACTGTATACCCGCGCAATATCACGGCTCACTTTGTAGGTATCCGGATAATAAGGTGGTACTGTCACTTCTTCGGGTTTGATAACCACCGGATCATTAGCCCGGTCCCATACCTGTGACTCATGGGTGGTCATGTGATTGAATATTGCGAAAAAGGGCATGTTGTCCGGACGATTTCTCCAGTGTGCCGACCGACTACAATCATCCCAGGCTGTAATGGGATTTTTAAATTGATAATCGGTTTTCACATTGTTGGTACAATAGTAACCATCACTTCGCATAAATTCTGAAAAGCATTTGACACCGACCGGCGGCATAGCTTCATATTTTGGAATACCTTCCGGTACATGACTGCTGACGCGCATGTGATTAGCGCCAAAACTATTGTGAAATAATCCCGTTATCAGCGATGCTCTTGCCGGTGCGC
>CAYTLS010000542.1:0-2728 GCA_964438745.1 uncultured bacterium | reverse complement strand
ATATCGGTGATCCTAACCAACGCCAGTTTATGAAAAAATATGATCCCAAAGATTTTCAGGATGAATTTGCCGAAGCAGTAAAAGTGGCGAATCAGTCCGATGTCATCGTGGCTGTGGTGGGTGAAACCCGCTTTATGTCCGGAGAAGCCGCTTCCCGCATGGATATTGATCTGCCGGGCGTCCAGAAAGAACTGCTCATGGCGCTGAAAAAAACCGGTAAACCACTGGTTGTTGTGCTGATGAATGGCAGGCCATTGACTATTCAGTGGACTGCTGAAAATGCCGACGCCATTCTGGAAACCTGGCATGCCGGACATATGGCGGGACATGCAATCAGTGATGTGCTGTACGGTGATTATAATCCTTCAGGAAAATTGACAATGACATTTCCCAGGTCCGTCGGCCAAATCCCAATCTATTACAATCAACTCAATACCGGCCGGCCAAATTTAGATGAGGATTGGCTGTTTAACTCCAAATATATTGACGGACCAAACACGCCGCTTTATCCCTTTGGTTATGGCCTCAGTTACAGTGATTTTCAATATACTAATCTGCGTCTGGATAAAGAAGAAATGCGCAAAGACGAAACCCTTACCCTACAGGTTGATCTCAACAATAAGAGTGATATCGACGGGGAAGAAATTGTACAGTTATATATACGGGATAAAGTATGCCGGATCGCCCGTCCTGTCAAGGAACTGAAAGGATTCCAAAAAGTAATGGTAAAAGCCGGAACAACCAAAAAGATAACCTTTGAATTGACCCGGGAAGATCTTTTCTATTATGACAATAATTATGATAAAGTCTTGGAACCCGGAGAATTTGAAATAATGATTGGCGGGAATTCCCGTGATTTACTTGTTGATACTTTTATTTTAAAAAATTAGGTAAACTATGAAATTTATGAATAGAATAATACTACTATTTCCTCTTTTGCTGCTGGCTTGTAATCCCACCGGTGGTAATAATGAAAAAGAAAAAGATCTGCCCGCCGAAGCCTGGGAAATTCCTGGCTGGCAACTGGTGTGGCACGATGAATTTGAGGGCAGTGAACTGGATCAACAGTACTGGCTCTTTGAAACAGGCGGTCACGGCTGGGGAAATGACGAGGAACAGTATTACACCGATCGCTCAAAAAACGCTTTTTTGGAAGATGGCAAACTGATCATATCTGCCAAACTGGAAAACTACGAAGGTAAAGAATACACATCGGCCCGAATCAATTCCAAAACAGGCTGGAAATACAAACGAATTGACGTGAAGGCCAAATTGCCCCAGGGCGTCGGTACATGGCCCGCCATCTGGATGCTGCCCGATATTTGGAATTATGGTAATGGCAGTTGGCCCGATAATGGGGAAATTGATATTATGGAGCATGTCGGATATGATCCGGGTAAGGTTCACGGATCGATCCATACCCAGGCGTATAATCATAAAATCGGTACCCAGAAAAGCGGCACTATTATGGTTCCGGACGCCATGAGCGCATTTCATGTCTATTCTGTCCACTGGTATCCTGACAGTTTAAAATTCTATGTGGATGAGACAGAATATTTTAAAGTAATCAGAAAAAGTGATGACTGGCGCAAATGGCCCTTCAATAAAGATTTTCATCTAATCTTAAATATTGCCATTGGCGGTGGCTGGGGCGGAGTTAAAGGAATCGACAATACCATATTTCCGGCCAACATGGAAATTGATTATGTCCGGGTTTATGACCCTGAGCAATAAAATATAATTTTAATGATTGCGATTGCCGACAGCAGTCGACAGTATCGAATAATTAGAACGACGAAGCTTAACTAAAGTAATTTGTAATGAATTACTTCTACCCCCTAAATTAGCTTCGTCGTTTTTTAATTTACAATTGTGGCTGACCGGTCGTCGCCAACACACTATTCCATAAGGCTCCCGCCGGATCTATTTTTTTACGTTTTGAAACAGCGGCCGGAATCGGTACATTGATGTATTGCCGATTCCAACTACCCACCAAAATATTGGTATACCCCGCCATTCCGGCGTGAACCGCATTGTGTCCTAAAAGTAAACAGAGCACAGAATCATGGGGATTAGCCGGCATACTGCGAATAATATAACTGGGATCTATATACTTAACATTGACCGGCGCTTCCAATTTAGCAAAATGGTCTTTAATTGTTTTTTTTAGGTGTAAACCGATATCATGAAATTTGACATTACCCGAGGCGTCAGATTCTGTATTTTCATGGAACAGATTTTGGCCGGCTCCTTCCCCAACGACAATTACGGCATGGTTTTTATAAGTAAATCGATGTTCCAGGGCGTTGAGTAATTTTTCCATGGAAAATTCAACTTCCGGAATCAGGCAATAATTCACATCACTGGTTGCCAGCGTCGCATTAGCAGCAATAAAACCGGAATGGCGTCCCATTAGTTTTACCAGCCCGACACCTCTCCTGGCGCCATTGGCCTCTATGTGAGCCGAGTATATCGCTGCTTTAGCCTGGGAAATCGCCGTTTCAAAGCCAAAGGATTGCTGCACAAAAGCAATGTCATTGTCGATGGTTTTCGGAATACCAATAATACTGATTTTCAAGCCCCGTTTTTTAACTTCTTCGGCAATATCACGGGCGCCGCGAAGCGTGCCATCTCCGCCAATAGTGAACAATATGCCAATATTCATTCGCTCCAGGGTATCTACCTGCTCTTCAACGGTAAAGTCGATATCAAACTGTCACTAAAGGAC
>CAYTLS010000541.1:0-2735 GCA_964438745.1 uncultured bacterium | reverse complement strand
CGATACATCGGCTGTGGCTATTGCCGCGGCATTGGATTCTCCCTGCGAAATATACAGTGATTTTCCCGGCATTTTCACCACTGATCCCCGGATTTTTCCTAAAGCAAAAAAATTAAAGCACATCAACTATGATGAGATCATGGAAATGTCACGCCTGGGTGCTAGCGTACTCCACACCAGGGCTGTTGAAATTGCCAAAAAATTCAATATTCCTCTTTATTGCGCGGCCACTTTTTCTGACGAACCGGGGACACGAATAGATTCCGGTGAAATTGAATCCACCGTCGTAACCGGCATGTCCATAATGGATAAGCAAACCCGTGTCACCATTGCCAAACTGCCGATGGACCACAAAGTGATCAACCAGGTATTTGACTTTTTGGGTGAAAAACGGATAAATATTGACATGATCTCGATTATTGAACTAAAAAACTCGCTTAATCTCTCATTTACGTATATTGAGGATGAAGCTGATTATTTTGAAGAATCAATGGTTCAGTTACAGGAAAAATTCCACCAGTGTGAAATTCTCTATCGACATGGTGATTGCAAAATCTCTGTTGTTGGCCTTGGTATGCGCTCGGAAAAAGGTGTGGCTTCACGGTTTTTTAAAACACTGGACAGTATTCCCATAGAGTTGGTAACCACTTCAGAGATCAAGATATCCGCACTGGTACGTCAAGAATATAAAGCAAAGGCAGTGCAAGCGCTGGCAGAGGAATTTGACTTATGAGTTTATTAAAATTGTATGATCATTTTGAAATGGATGTTGACCATGCTGAAGGCATCCATATATATACCACCAATGGTCAGGAATATCTGGATACTTTCAGCGGTATTGGCGTTTTATCCCTCGGACATTCCGACAAAAAACTCAAGCAAGTCTTTATCGATAAACTGGAAAGATATACTCACCTTTCCAATTTTTTCCTTGATATGGATGCGGAATATGTCGCTGAAAAACTGATCGCTTTCACCGGACGTAAAGGGAAGGTTTTCTATTCTAATTCCGGCACTGAAGCCAATGAGGCGGTACTAAAAACCATTCGCAAAATTTCCGATCATGAAAAGTGCCAGATCATCTTTTTTGATAAGGGCTTCCACGGCCGGACGACGGGAACACTGTCAGTAACAGGCTTCCCAAAAATTCGCGATTGTTTCAATCCCTTGTTGCAGCAAACCGTCAAACTCCCGTTTAATGATCCCGACGCTTTGCAGAATTATTTTGCGGAAAATCATAAGAAAGTCGCTGGAATCTTCGTTGAGGCCATTCAAGGATCGGGAGGTGTTATCCCGTTGACGGATGAATTTGCAGCTATGATCAACAAACTCCACGAAAAATACACGTTTACCCTGGTGTGTGACGAAATTCAAGCGGGGCTGGGACGGTCAGGCAAAATATTCGCTTACCAGCATTTCGGTCTGCAGCCAAATCTGATCACGGTAGCGAAATCGCTGGGAGGTGGCTTACCCCTGGGCGCAATTTTGTTTATGGAAGATTATGCTGATGTTTTAAAACCCGGTGAACATGGCTCTACCTTCGCACCCAACCCGGTTTCCCTGGCCGGCGCGCGTTACATAGTGGATACAATTCCCGAAATGCTATCAGAGATCAATCAAAAAAGTGACTTCTTTATCCAGCAGATCAAAGCCTTGAATACTGATAAAATTATTGATATTCGTGGCCGTGGCCTGATGCTGGCGATTGAATTAAAAGAAAAAGATGAGCAATTACGGATGCGCGCTTTTGAACATAAATTGCTGCTGAATGTAATAAAAGGAAAAATCATTCGACTTTTACCGGCACTTAATATAAATTTTGATGAAATTAAGACAATAGTAACAAAAATCGGAAAAATTATATGACTACACCTATTGAAATGCGACACAAAATTCATCAATTCCCGGAACTGGCTTTGCAGGAGTTTGAAACAACCAAATTACTGACCAAAGCGATTCGCCAGGCAGCTGAAACAAATGATTGCAATATCACGATTCACCAGCCTTTGAAAACCGGTTTACTGATTGAATACAGCGTTAATGACAGTGCTTACACAATACTCAGAGCGGATATTGACGCGTTGCCTGTTATCGAACAAACCGGCTGGAAATATGCTTCGAAAAATCAAAACATGCATGCCTGCGGCCATGATGTGCATACCGCTATTCTCTATGGTTATTTATTAGATGTAATGGAGACAAAACCGCAACAAAATTTTCTGTTTCTTTTCCAACCGGCTGAAGAAGCTGTCGGCGGCGCGGAAATGTTGCTAGCCACCGGCATTCTCGATCAATTTGATATCGAAAAGGTTTTTGCCATGCATGTCAATGATGATTTTGAAAAAGGGACAATCGCCACGAATGACGCGACGCTCTTTGCCTCTTCCTACGAACTGGATGTAGAATTTTACGGCAATTCTGCTCATGTTGCTTTTCCGCAAAACGGTAGAAATGCATTACATGCCATGCGCTCTTTTATGGACCAGGTAGAGAAAATTCCACAAATTTATACTCGCCCGGTTATATACGGCATCGGCAGAGTAGAGGCCGGCAAAATCCGCAATATTATTCCTGATTTTGCCAAACTGGAAGGCACAATTCGCTCTTTTCAACTGGCCCGCACAAAAGAATATATAGCCAAATTAGAACTCATTCTGCAAGGCATTGAAAGTGCTACTGGTGTGGAATACCAGTTAAAACACATAAAAAATACAAAAAAACCGGTGTAGAACTAA
>CAYTLS010000540.1:0-2743 GCA_964438745.1 uncultured bacterium | reverse complement strand
CGTCGGCGATCGCCCGAGCGATCACACCGGCGTCCAGGTCGTCCGGCACCTTCGCGCGGCCGGCCATGTTGGACTGGCCGATCAGGATGTAGATATGCAGGTTTCCTCGCTCGACCTAGGTCAGCAGGTAACCGTAACTGCGCAACGTCCGATTGTAGAAAAGGACAAAACCGGTTCTTCTGTTCATATTCAGGCGGAAGAAATCGCTGATCAGCCGGTGGAAGGCATTCGTGAAATTATGGAATTATCTCCCGGTATCAATCGTAATGCCGATGGTACCATTTCCATTCGTGGTGGTGGTGGCTATGAAATCAATTACTCCATCAATGGGATGAAAACCATGAATACAAACACCTCAGCAACCGCTTTTGGTGGATCCGGGATGTCAAAATCGGAAAACAGCTGGAAGTATGATATCAACCCCCTGGCAGTAGCGCAAATGGAAGTGATTTCCGGTGGGTTCAATGCGGAATACGGCAATGCGCAGTCAGGCGTTGTTGAAGTGGTCACCAAAGAAGGTGGTCAGGATTTTACCGGCGCTTTTCGGGTTGAATATCGTCCGGCGGGCAAATATCATTACGGTGATTACCTCTATTCCAAAAATCAACCGGAATGGGAACGCTGGGGCAATATTGATGCCTGGGTTGGCAATCCATCCTTTTCCAGTGATAGTATGGCAATAAATAATTACAACCTATGGGTGATGAACCATACACCCGGCGGTGAAGATGTTACCCTTTATGATTATGATAGCGAAACCGGTGATTATGATTCTTATACAACTGAAAATCGAAATAATATTATGGGCGTTTATGATTATCGTAAAAAGCCCAGTAAACGCTATCTCTTCAGTTTCGGCGGCCCGTTGGGCAGAGACGGACGCAAAATGTCCTTCTTTATCAGTGGCGAGTTAAAAGAAAAGCCGACACGTCTGCCCACCGTAGAACAGACACAGAATTTAAGTAATTTTACAGCTGTTATCGCTTATAAACCCACCAGCAAACATAATTTTAAATTTACCAATATGTACCAGTATTTT
This sequence comes from uncultured bacterium, assembly GCA_964438745.1. Lineage (GTDB taxonomy): Bacteria > Fidelibacterota > UBA2242 > UBA2242 > JAFGTP01 > JAFGTP01. The sequence continues at coordinate 1,704 of CAYTLS010000540.1, read as the reverse complement.
GAATCGGGCATGGGGTCCGGTTCCAATGATATTCGCTGGGCAGGACTCGGCGGCTGGAGCGGTGGACGCAAAAAATATACCCTCATTTATGACGCTCTTCGTGAAGAAACTGTTGCCTCCCAAAACCTGAATTATAAATATGTCATTTCTCCAAAATCTTATATTGAAGCAGCTGCAATACATCAGTTTGAAGAATTGTTTTCATTGCAGCGCCCTGTTCCCGGTATTGACAAAGACGCGCAGTTGGTTTCCCAGGGTAAGCGAGACACACGCCTGCTGGAAAACCGTGGCGATTGGTTTATGAAATATCGTGATTATTACACCTGGTCATCCCTTTACAACCAGGCCTCTCTGACCCATTACTGGGAAGGGAATATCAATTTTGCCAGTCAGTTGAATGAGACTAATATGATCAAAATGGGAATGCAATACTGGTTGATGGATCAGGATTTTAATGCGTCGTCATCACTGACAGTATCCTCATTTATATGGCGAACCGGGTTCGCGACAAATTACCGGGCAAAGACCAGATATTTTGCCGCCTATGCCCAGGATAAAATTGAATTCGCAGGCATGGTAGCGAACCTTGGACTGCGTGTGGATGGTTATAATTTTGGCGGTGATGCGCCGGCTGATGAACACCAGGTTTTTTATCCGGCAGAAAATGAAGGATTCACCGGTGGTATCGGAATACCGGACTGGAATAATTCGAAAACTTTTTGGTCGCTCTCGCCCCGTATCGGAATCTCGTTTCCGATTTCTGATAAATCCGCTTTTCGTGTTCAGTACGGACATTTTCGCTCCATGCCGATCATTGCCCAGGCATTGGATAATCAAACCAATCACGGTTGGGGAATCGTAGGTAATCCGAACCTGAAACCGAAACTGAGCATCAATTACGAAATCGGCCTACAGCATAATCTCTGGAACACACACCAGTTGGATATTGTGACCTATTATAATGATCTGAAAAACCAGGTTCATTCAATATATAAAGAAACCACTGCGGGCTCCATTAAATATCAGGATGACCTGAAAGGAACCTATCGAACTTACTCCAATAACAGTCACGGCAGCAGCCAGGGTGTGGAAGTTACCTTTGCTAACAAAGTTGTTTCCCGCTGGCGCTATCGTATCGGTTACGCTCTGTCACAAACCAAATATGGCTATACCGGGCTTTGGGTTGAGCCGGAAGAATTAACACCGGAACTGGAACAGAAATATACCTACTCCGCTTCTGAGTATACTTCTTCTGAAAACAGAACTCATCGTCTCAATGCATCACTCTCTTATTCATTACCGGAAAAATCAGGCCCGAAACTAATGCAGATCTATCCCCTTGCCAGTACAACCATCAGTATGATTTACCGGGTTTCATCGGGAACTGCTTATTTCTGGTCACCGGATTATGTCACTGACCTGAATATTGAGAGCAACCGCCGCTATCCGCTGGAATCGATGACCAATTTACAAATGGAAAAAACCTTTATCTATCGCGGACTGGATTTTTCATTGAGTCTGCGTGTCAGAAATTTATTCAATAATAAAATCCTGACACCGATTTCCAATTCCGCTGAACTGGATCGCTGGGTTGAGCGAAGTACGACCTATATGGATGCTGCCGGTGATCCGAACAGGGATTATCATATTTATAATTATTTTCAAGCCTATAAAAATATTCCCCGTGAATTCTATTTTGTTATG
>CAYTLS010000539.1:0-2744 GCA_964438745.1 uncultured bacterium | reverse complement strand
ATTAAATAAAAAGCAAGCCGGAATGGGACTTATCAAAAAAATAGGAGGTTTTATTTATGGATAAGGTAGGTATTGGTGTTATTGGTATTGGTAATATGGGTACTTCTCATGCCCGCAATTTATATGCAGGTAAGGTACCTGAAGCGGAATTAGTCGCGGTCTGTGATATTAATCCTGATCGTCTGGACTGGGTAAAAAATAATTTTGACACCAAGGAGTACAATTCCGCCATTATTTTCAGTTCGGAAAGGACCGGTTACTGGAAAACAATTGTCCTGAAGCAAAAACTGGATAATCAGATTGAAATACATTCCAAACCCTATATTCGCCCCTTGACAACATTGTTCGATGACTATCGGAAATATGCTGTGGTCCTGGTAGACAAGGCGAAAGGCCGGATTTTTGAATCCAACTATGGAGACTTCTCGGAGCTGTCAAAAATTCAGGATGAAGATATTGAAGACCTTAAAACCGGCGGATTCCAGGGCATGGATGAACGCAAAATTGAACGGAATAATCATAAATACATCATCGAAAATTACAAGAAGATTGCCGAGGAAATTTTTAAAATAGACCAGAAAAAGAACTACAACTGGATCATCATCGGTGGCCGTAAAGAATCCACTGCTGAATTTGAGAAGTATCTTCATAATTACGTAAAAAATAAGATTTCCGGACACATAATCGTACAACCGGACGCAAATATTAATAAGGTGCTGGATGAGATCAAAAAAACAGAACAAGAGGCCAGAATGGCTTTTGAACGGAAATATCTCGAACTACTGAACCAAAAGCGTCAAAAACAAATGGCAGCCGAAGGTATTGATGAAATTATTCAGGCGGCCAAAGCCCAGCAGATCGACACTTTATTTGTCAAGGAGAACTTCAAAATTAAGGGACGCTACTGCAGACATGATCATTTTATTACTGATGAAATGCTGGATACATGTCCTGAATGCGGGTCACAATTAGAACGAACCGATGATTTGATAGAGCATATTTTGCATATGACGGTTAATCAATCTTCCAAAATCAAATATGTCAACGGAATTTTTGATGAGCACGGAAAGATTGCCGCATACCTCAGATATCCCTTGATTAGTCAATAATATACACTAATCTCATGATGCGGTCTGTCGGTGAAAATTGGCAGACCGTTTTTTTGTTGTAATCACATAACCTTACAGGTCTTTGAGACCTGCAAGGTTATAGGCAGAAAATAATGTTCCTAAAATATTATCCAAAAACAATGTGGCAAATAAACAGGGCTGCCAGCAAACCTGCGGTGTCACCAATAAGACCGGCCGCGACAGCATGGCGTGTACGCTTAATTCCCACCGACCCAAAATATACAGCCAGCACATAAAAGGTTGTTTCGGTACTACCAAACATCGTTGAAGTCAGCCGGCCGATAAAAGAACTGGGCCCATGCTCTTTTAATAATTCCGTAACCATTCCCAATGTACCACTACCTGACAGGGGACGCATGAGCGCTACCGGTAATGCTTCTGCCGGCATACCGATCAGCGAAGTGACGGGGGATAGTATTTTGATCAGATAGCCCATGGCACCAGACGCGCGGAACATACCAATTGCCACCAGAATTGCGACCAGGTAGGGAATAATTCTCACGGCGACATTGAAGCCTTCTTTAGCGCCATCTACAAAAACCTCATAGACTTTTACTTTATTAATAATCGCAAGGACCAGGACAACAAACAATATAACCGGAATAGCAAAAGTGGAGAAACCTTGCATAAATTCCAGGAAGGCTGATTTTTCTACAGTGCCGTTTGAGGCGAGAATATTACATATCATCATTGGCCTCCGCTTTGTTTTTCTTGTTCAGGGGATTTGATTTTTTGATGCTGGGAATACGTTGGAGCAGTTTAGCGGCTGTTACGGCGGTGATACACGCTACGGTTGAGGCAAAGATTCCTGTGCTGATAATTTCAAAGGGATTGGCGGCTCCCAGTTCTGTTCGAATGGCAATAATTGTCATGGGAATAATAGTAATTGAGGCGGTATTAATCGCCAGAAAAATGACCTGGGCATTGGTAGCTGTTTCTTTGTCAGGATTAAGTTCCTGCAATTCTTCCATGGCTTTCAGGCCCAATGGGGTGGCGGCATTGGATAGTCCCAGCCAGTTTGCAACCACATTCATCATTATAGAACCAATTGCCGGGTGGTCTTTCGGAATATCCGGAAATAAAAACCTGGCTAAAGGCCGTATCAATCGAGACAACAGCCTGATTATTCCGCCTTTTTCGGCAATTTTCATGATCCCCAGCCAAAATGCCATGATTCCTATCAGACCGAGGGCAATATCGACGGCTGTTGCGGCATATTCAATAGCGGCATCGGTTACTGCGGGTAGGTTGCCTGTGATTGCACCGACAATCAGCGAGATTAGCATCAGGCCGATCCAAATGTAATTGAGCATAAATGTATCCTTTCTTTCGATTAAGTTAATTCATTTAATTTACTTTTTGTATCAGTAGAATATCAATGATTCATTTGAAAAACAGGATTTATTATTGATTTTAACCGGCATTATTCATAAAAATATGAATAATGTCCGCTTCGCGCCGATACGTATTCTTTCGTCAGGAGCCGAATGTTCCATCCATCAGTGGCCGGATGTTCCATGAATTTTCCAAATTAGATCTAATATTTCCGAGTTAATTTGTAGAGGACAGAAAAGAAAACTTGATATCAAAAAGTAGTGTAATCGAATTTGTATC
>CAYTLS010000538.1:0-2746 GCA_964438745.1 uncultured bacterium | reverse complement strand
GTATGGAACGCTAAGGAACCAGGCGCTGTGCTCTCTTTCGATTATGAAGGCACATTTCTTGCCATGACCTACTATCAGTATAAAGCTGGGTCGAATGCTGGGTCGATTAAGATCGAAATAGATGGTGATGTAAACGAAGTAATAAAAGCTGAAGGGGAACAAACCTGGGGAGGTCTCCATAAAACAGAGATCATTGAACCTGAATTACCTGCAGGGAAGCACAAGGTGAGAATTGAAATAATCAACAAGGGGAAGGAACCCACTGGGTCGGTTGGATTCGATATTATTGCTGTTGGACATGGTTTAAAGAGATAATGATACAGATCCTGTACTTCCGAATGAATCAAAAATATCATTTCAAACTATAGACCCCAAATTGCTCCTTGCCACTTATAAAATCTAAAACCACTTCGCATGGAAAATTTTTTACTTGATAATTTTCTTGACCTGAAGTCCGAAAGGTTCCACCTTGCCCGTACCACAATCAATTCGAAGGATACACTCAGCCTGCATAGCCATAATTATGCTGAAATATTCTGGATAAAATCCGGACAGGGAATCCATTGTATCAATGGTGAAAAGATCAGAATCGGTAAAGGGCTGCTGTGTATGATAAGGCCCGGGGACCACCATACTTTTGAGGTAGGTCCCGATGACAAGCACATGGTGATAACAAATATTGCCTTTCATCCTGAAAGCCTTGAACAATACAAAGCACGGTATTTCCCAGGATCCGAAACATATTTCTGGTCAGACGAACCACTGCCCTTCTGCATACAACTTGATTCAAGTCACCTAAATAAACTTTCTGCCAGAACAGATCAGCTGTTTGGAGAACCGCGTGATTACCTGCAGCTTGACTATATCCTTATTACTATTTTCAGGTTGATCAACAGCCTGGAGAATCAACAAATCAACATTCCACACTGGCTCACCTATGCCATGAATAACTACAATACACCGGAACACTTTATGAAAGGAATTTCCGGTTTCGTTGAACTTACAGGACACTCAACAGCACATGTAAATCGCTCCCTGCAAAAACACCTGAAACAAACACTTACAGAAACGGTGGTAAAGATCCGATTGAGTTATGCCTCTCAGCAACTGATCATGACCAATGCCAGCGTAAAAACCATCTGTTCCGACTGCGGATTCAGCTCCCTCTCCTATTTCTATCGCCTGTTTAAAAACCACCTGGGCTATACGCCGGTTGAGTACAGAAGAATGAACCACAAAGTATTTTGATCAAAATGTCGCCTCAGGGCAATTATTGTACCTTCCAATTGAAAAGTAATGTTTCGTAATGCTTTGTAAATGAAGTACCTTTGTAAAGAAGGTGAAGAATATTATGACAAAAGGGATCATCACAACGATACAACGAATGTCGATACATGACGGACCGGGAATCCGCTCAACGGTCTTTTTAAAAGGGTGTAACCTCCGTTGTAAATGGTGTCATAATCCTGAAACATTTGAATTCCATCCGGAACTGGAATGGCAAAAAGATCTTTGTATCAATTGCGGCTCATGTGCTGAAGTCTGTCGGCCGAAAGCATTGAAAATGGTTAACGGTCAGCTAAATTTCTCACGTTCCGACTGCAATGCATGTTTCGATTGTATAGACGTTTGCTACCCCAATGCTTTGCGAAAAACAGGAAAAGAGTACACCCCGGAAGCATTGGTGGATGAGTTAATACAGGACCTGGTATTTTTCCGGCAGTCGGGTGGCGGGGTTACCTTTTCGGGTGGTGAACCAATGCTTCAGGCCTCCTTCATCAAGGAGGCGGCCCTGCTGCTCAAAAAGCAGGGGATCCACATCGCCATGGAGACGAACCTATCCGTTTCCTGGGACAAATATGAAGAGATGCTGCCTTTTATAGACCTGGTGATGGCAGATGTCAAGATGATCGATGAAGAGAAACACAGGAAGTGGACCGGTTCTGGAAATCGAATGATCCTGGAGAACATCAGAAAACTGGATGAAGCAAATACGCCTTATATATTAAGAACGCCTGTAGTGCCAGGTGTCAATGATTCCACCCACATTATGGAACAGATTATTGCATTTGTAGGTACATTGAAAAATCTCCGGAAATATGAATTGCTGCCGTACCATCCACTGGCTGATTTTAAATATGAAAACCTGGGGAGGAAAAATCCTTTTGAAGGGGTAAGTGGCACAAACCAGAAATCGTTGGAGATATATGATCCGATCATTGAGAAATACAACATAAATAGCTAAAATAAACGACACCATGGATTTCAGATATCAGGAAAGAACCGATCATTTGCGTAACAGGAAACTGGAACAAACGCGAAGAAAGATTGAAGTTGAAGGGCCCCTCGATGAGGATGACTATGGACGTATTGTCCCTCCGGCAGGTGCATGGCAAAGTATTCCCAACCATCAGGATGGCTCTTTTTACGGATTAAAGGGGTGGACAGAGAACTTTTGCGACCTGATGGAACACCATCCTGTCTATGTTGATCCCAAAGATGCATTTGCTGGAAGGTGGATGTATTTCCTGTCCAGGATGCGTGCCAATAAATGGCACCCAGACTATCCTTATGACCACTTGAAAAAGGAGTTCGAAAAATATGATATTATCTGCGGCATCGGAGATGATGCCCATTTTGCTCCTGATTACGAAATGGGGATAAAACTGGGATGGAAGGGCTTGCTGGCCAAGATCAAAAAACACCGTAACCAACACGATACGAAAGAGAAAGCTGAATTCTATGA
>CAYTLS010000537.1:0-2748 GCA_964438745.1 uncultured bacterium | reverse complement strand
CCGGCAATAATATTGGTCAGGTCAAAGGTGACAGAATCCCGCGCCACCGGCTGTTCAAAATCCTGACGAATCACCGTATCCGCATAGCTTTGCAAAAATTCCATGTAAAAATCCTTTGCCCGGGCGTGTCCTGAAGAACCGGGATGACGATAGCCAATATCCACCTGCTGAACCAGGTATTCCATGGCTTTTTCACCATCAAACTTTCCTGAACCAACATCCTGACAGGAGACTAAAAAAAATGTAAGCGCTATAAATAAAATTCTCATATTAGCCCCGAATCGCAATATTGACATCAAATCCGTAATTCAAATTTTTTCGTTCACCGGTTGTATTGTTGTTATTGATTTGGTACTGCATAAAAACACCACCGGTCACCTTATCGGAGAAAGAATAGCCGATACGGGGTTTAATGCTCAGGTTACTGCGTTCATCACCGGTCACCAGTTTGTCCATATCCACCTGCTTGTTTTTGGATTTGGAGTCACTATACTCAAAAGCCAGGGTAAAATCAATATTATTGTCAAACCGTTTATTTTCCATGAAAGGTAACGGGAGGGTAATTCCACCCCTGTGTTTGTAATTCAGGTCGAAACTATAACCGATCTGCTCCTCTTGAGACATACCGCCATCCTGATTGCGGATAGATTTGGAAGTGTTAATACGAAAATTAGAATTAATGTCTTTTTTGAATTTCATACTGACAGCCACCAATGGTGAGAAACCCGTTCTGTAACTGGAAGTCAAGAGATCACCATCCCGATAGCTTTCATCCCGCTTTCCCGAAAAACTGTGATTCAAGGATAAAGACTGAAAGAATTTATCCACAAAGGGAATTTTTTCCAGCCCACTGACACGCACGGTCCAACTGGGAAATGGAAATCCTTCATCGCCGGTATCTCCCATGGGAAAATAGTCCTCGGAAACCGTCTCTTTTTCTATTCCCTGATCGAAGCTGGAGGAAGTTTTATATCCATAATTGAAAGAGGTTTTGATATTTTTCATGATATCCAGACCGGAGCGGGCAGTCACAGTCTTTATCTCCTGGTATCCATTGACAGCGGTCTGCAATGTATCCAACACTTCAAGCCCAGGATCCTGTGTGAAGCCCAGTCGGTAATCCAAACCGGCATGTCCCACTTCACGGAACTGGTTCAAGACCGAATTTTGTACGGAATAACTGACCTGAATCGGTTGCAGCTTATCCAGATATTTATGAATACCGTCGAGAATCGGGTGACCTTTTTTTGGTTTGGGTGCTTCCTCTTCACTCTCAGGTGTCTGACTCCTGTTGCTGGAATTGCGGGGCGATCCACGGCGGCTGGAGCGGCTGGAGCGACCACTACTAGCGGCCGCTTTGCTTTTTCCACCCCCGGCATAAAAAGATTTAAAAATCTGGGCTATATTCAAACTGGTGGAGGCGGACAGACTATTATTATTACTCAACTTATCAAGATATATTGAGGGGCTGGTCACCGGTTCACTCCAACTATAAACCGAGGAATAGCTAAATTGTGGCGTCAGCCATGAAAAAATCTTCGGACTAAACGTAAAATTATATTTTTCCTGAACCGTCTCATTGGTCCCAAAACGAAGTTGCTTGAAATACTCCCATTTTTCGTCAGCGATTTCATCCAGATTGTTATCCATACTGCGGGTGTAGCCCATTTTGATATTATCTGTCAGTTTATAACCTAAATTGATGTTTTGTTTCATTCGCATAATATGCGTGCTGGTGGTATCAGATTTCACATTGCGGGGAATTTTCAGCTCTGTTTTTTCCGATGTATTAAAATTGTAGGAAAACTTTTCCGGCGTATAGTAAAGTTTCATATCCGAATAATTTGGACCGATTATAGGAATATTTTCTGCCCATTTTAATACCTGAATATAATTATCACGGCCAAAAGGGATGTTATAAGAAAGTCCGGCAGTGTACTGCTTGTTTTCCCGGCTCTTGATGTCTTTATTGGAATTCTCCGATTGTTTGACCGAGAAATTAACTTTCAATTGATCGATGGTATATTTTGTCAGCCAAAAATCCGAGGCTCGTTTGGAAATACTGGTGTTGATACCATACCCCTGGTTTTGCGTAATCACACTGTCCGGCGGATTCTCTCCCGCCAGAATGTCCGTACCCGGTAAATATTTGGGTTTATCTTCGCTATAGTTGATAGTACTGGATACCGGTATACTCAGTCCCCATTTTGAGGGTAAAAATTTATGCAGGTTCAGTCGCGCGCTGGTATTATAATCCCGGCGGTTATTTAAAGAACTGGCCTGAGAGCTGGGTTGCTGTTCAACAGTATGAAAGTCCGCATCCCGGCTGGAGGCGTTAAAGTTGATGCTGGCAACGTCAGCCAGATCCAGTGAAAAGGAGGCGCGGGCGGCGGTACCGGCATTTTTGCGCACTTCAGAAACACGCAATTCATCGAGCCATACCTCACCAAAAACCCTTTCGTCACCCATATTGATCAACCCGGTTTCCATTATTTTAATTCGCGATATTGATGGCACGCCATAGATAATAATCTCTTTGCCGGTATAGGCGCCATCTTCCACTTCTTTGTAGACACGGATTTTTCCATAGGTTTCATCATCAAAAATCCAAAATTCCTGCAAGCCTTCTGGATTTTTAGTTTCATAAGTCTCCCTGTCATATTTTTTCAGACTGGTCATAAAATCCATATCAACATTGAGATGATTGCGTTTGTCCCAGCCGCCATAAACGGGTTTACGAATTTCAAA
>CAYTLS010000536.1:0-2754 GCA_964438745.1 uncultured bacterium | reverse complement strand
TAATAACTGCTTTTATTGGAGTATTAAGCCTATCTGCTGGATTTTCAAAATGGTTATTGATTAAATTAGAAAATTGGCAGCAAATACTATTAATTATTAGTGGTGTTGGTTTGTTATATCATATTGTATGGATAAACTTTTTGTCTTCCGTCGGTACTTCCTGAGGCGTACCGTCCCAGCTTAAGAGCCGTTTTTCAAATTTATGCACCTTCTGAATGAAGGGTATTTTATAATTTATGCCGGCTTCTGTGTAAGAATCTCCAACGGGTTTTCCGAACTGTGTTACAATGGCCTGTTCCGTCTCTTCAATGATAAAAATGGAATTGATTCCCAGAAATATTGCTATTATGATCAATACGAATAAAAATCCTTTAAACTTCATTTTAAGACCTCCTTTCCGGTCATATTCAGAAAGGGTAAAACACTTTTTCCCAATTCTTCATCTATGATATATTTATTTTTAATTCTCTTCATTAATGCTTCCATTGTTTCAATGTAAAGTCGTTTTTGCGTAATCTCCTGGGCTTTTTGATAATTCCCAAATACAGAGTTGAAAAAATTAGCGTCACCCTGGGCATTGTTAACCCGGTTAATCGCATATCCATTAGCTTCCTGGATAATTCTTTTTGCATCACCTTCGACCTTGTAAATTTCTTTATTATAGGCCTGCTGGGCTTCATTGATGGCGGTTTCCTGCTCCTGCTTGGCGCGGTTCACCTCATTAAAAGAATCCCGTACCGGTTCAGGAGGTTGAACATCCTTTAATTGTACAAGTTTTATCGCAATTCCGATTTTATAAGAGTCCAGAATTGTCTGCATTTGTTTACGGGCAAGGTTCTGAATATTGACACGTTCCAGCTGTAAGGTTTCATGAAAAGAACGGTCACCGATTATTTCACGCATAACGGATTCCGAAACATTGCGAATGGTACTGCTGACATCTTTTACATTAAAAAGCGCCTTAACAGGATCGTGGATGCGATACTGAACTGTCCAGCGCACATCGGATATTTTCATATCGCCATTCAGAATCCAGGCCTCTTCTGTGTAATCGCTGGTTGAGTACTGACTTTTGACACCGGCGCGCAAGGTTCTGTAGCCGAATTCTTCTTTGTACTGATAATCAACTTTTACCTTGTATAATTTTTCGATATTCCACGGAAATTTCCAATGCAGTCCCGGAGTGGTTGTCCGGTTATAGTTTCCAAATCTTAAAACAACGCCTCTTTCATTGGCGTCCACAGTATAAAAAGACATCGCGGCTGTCGCTAATATGATTAAACCAATTATACCGAGTAATACAAGCCAGTAACCCGACGTGGATACTTCAAACTCGTTATCACCGATTTTGATTCTTTTTTTGGCCATTTTCTCCTCCTAAATTTCCTTCCGGAGTCTTGCGACCGGAATATTAAGCTGTTTTCTATATTTTGCTATTGTTCTTCGTGCTACAGGATATCCTTCTTCTTTGAGCCGTGCTGATAAATATTCATCGCTAAAGGGTTTGGCTTTATTTTCTTCATCGACAATATCCTGTAATTTTTGTTTAATGATCCGTGTGGAAACCTCTTTTCCACTGCTGTCTTTCATACCCTCGTTAAAAAAGAATTTCAATTCGTATACACCGGAATATAGCTGAACATATTTACCATTGGAAACACGGCTGATGGTGGAAATATCCATGTTCACATCTTCCGCGATATCCTTGAGGATCATCGGTTTCAGGGGATTACTATTGTCCTCGAAAAACTCCTTTTGGCGCTCAATAATAGCTTCCATCACCCGAATCATGGTAATGCGACGCTGGTGGATCGCCTGGATAAACCAGTTGGCCATGTCAATTTTTTTCTTCAAATAGGATTTTGTATTTTTATCAATTTTCTTTTTAGCGTTGAGCATTTGCAGGTAACTGGAGTTCAGGCGCAATTCCGGCACACGGGAATCATTGATTTCGACTAAAAACTTACCGTCAATTTTACGAACAAGCAGATCGGGCGTAATATAGCCGGAATCCTGGTCGTCAATGGCATTGCCCGGCTTGGGATTCAGTTTGATTATTTCTTCCTGGGCATTGGAAAGTCGTTCTTTAGACCATCCCAGTTGTTTGATGATTTTTTGAAAGCGGCGGTTGGCAAAATCATCGAAATGGTCACGGATCAAGGTGATGGCGTCTTTACTGGCGCCTTCCATGTTGCGTAGTTGGATCAGCAAACATTCCTGCAGGTCCCTGGCGCCAATGCCGAGAGGATCAAAGGATTGTATCTGCTGCAATACAGCTTCGACTTTATCGATCGGTTCATTCAGTGTCATTGCAATATTTTCTACCGGTAGGGTCAGGTAGCCTTTAGAGTCCAGATTCCAGATAATTTCCCTGGATATCCGGTTTTCACTTTCCGTCATATTGACCATTTTTAGTTGGTCAAGCAGCTCATCAACAAATCCGGTGATACTGGGCTGGACATACTTTCTTTCCTCTTTGGAACGATCATATTCCCGTTTGGGTTTAAAATCATCGTTCTGGGGTAGTATCTCCTCCCAATCCACCTCTTCTTCTTCATTTTCTTTTTCTTCATTTTCCGCCTCTTTCTCTTTATCCTCTTCTTCTTCAAGGACTGGATTTTGTTCCAATTCTTTCATGACACGGGCTTCCAGAGAGAGTGTGGTCAACTGAAGAATGGTGGATTGAAGAATCTGCTGCGGCGTTAATTTTAACTCCTGCGAAAGCTTCTGGATTTGTGCTTGATTTAACTGCAT
>CAYTLS010000535.1:0-2758 GCA_964438745.1 uncultured bacterium | reverse complement strand
GTTCATGGACGCATTTTTTTTCTGCCGAATGATGTTGCGGGGAAATTCATTATCGCCAATATGTTCAAAGGTATGTAACACCTCAATCTTATCCTTGTCATGTTTTACCTGATCGAGACATTTATTGATTTTTTCTGCATCGCCAACCAAACAGAACCGGGCATTCATCTGCAAGGAGGCGCTGGCACAGGCGGTCACTGGTACTGCCGGGCTATCATCGCCACCCATCACATCAACCACAATTTTAATGCTTTTGCTCATAACCCTGATTAGTTGCCTTCAAAAATTACAAAATTAATATATTCTTTAAGAAATTATACCTATAGTATATTAAACAGTTTCTTAATTATTAAATTTTTTTTAAAAAAACAACATAAAATTTATAAACAGAAATTATAACAGAACCAACCCTAATATAAATGAATATAAATACTGGAATTGGTTTTTAAGATCGAAAGAATTAAATTTGATCTCTTTTTATAAATTAAGATTTTGGAGTAATCATGAGTAAAAATTATGAAAAAGGATTGAAACAGATTGAGTGTAAACAATTCAAAAATGCGCTTAAATCCTTTACTGAAGCCATCGAAAATGGTGAAAAAATCCTGGAGTCCCTGCTGCACCGTTCCAGTTGTCACCTCCATTTTAAAAACTTTGAAGAAGCAGCGGAAGATCTATCCAAAGCGATTGCGATAGAACCAACTTATGAACAGTTTTATTATAATCGCGCCATGACTTATGTAAATTTGCAGGAATATGATAAAGCACTGAATGATTACAGCATTGCCGTGACTCTAAATCCGAACTACAAAAAGGCATATTACAATAAAGCCTCAGTCCACATGAAGTTGGATCAACATGAGAAAGCTGTGGAAAACTTTTTGGAAGCCGGAGCCCGGGGCCACAGAGAAGCCCTGATTATCTGCAAGCATTTCAATCAGCGGGGCGGGGAAATTAATGAAAATAAGGATAAAGAGGAAAAACCCGAAGAATTCACACCGGAAATGGCCCGTCAATTATTAGCCACCCTAAAAAAGAATAAAAACTAAAAAAGGCGCTCAAAAAATGAACGCCTTTTGGAAAAATCTATTGAATAACGTTTTATCTTCTTGGTCGAGCCACGTTAACTTTTAAATTTCTACCACCAATTTCTTTTCCATTAACTTCTTCAATAGCTTCTTGTCCGGCAGCATCATCAGCCATTTCCACAAAACCAAAGCCTTTTGAACGGCCTGTTTCACGGTCTGTGATAATTTTTACACTTGTTACTTCACCATACTGACCGAAAAGTTCTTTTAAGTCATCTTCACTTGTCGAATAGGAAATGTTTCCTACATAAATGTTCATCTTAATTCTCCTAAAAAGTTCAAAAAATACAAGGCTAATTTATACAGATTAATTTTAATATCCTAAGTAGTTTTTTACTTTTTTTATTTTTTTCCCATATTACTGCAATAACTAAAAATAATTTCCCCAAATTATTTAAATATAAAGCGTTTTATACAGGGTTTGGAATGTCGATAAACGTCACATCCAGTCCCATATTCTGGCTTAGCAGCTCGCCAATTTTACGGACACCAAAGCGCTCTGTTGCATGGTGGCCGGCGGAAATAAAATGAACTCCTTCCTCCTTGGAGAGATGCATGTTATATTCACTGGCTTCGCCGGTAATATACATATCAAGATTTTTTGATATGGCCTGGTTGAATTCCTTTTGGGCACCACCGGAAATAATACCGATTGTATTGACTTTTTTCGGGCCGTAAGGAAAAATCACCGCGTTAGGATTCAATTCACGGCGGACTTTTTCAAAATAGTATTCCGGATCAGACTTTTTAAGATATCCCTGAACCCCGATCTTGGTTCCTTTATAATCCCCAAAGGGTTCAGTATTTTTCAAGTCGAAAAATTCCGCCAGCACGGCATTATTGCCATATTTTTCATGGGCATCAATAGGTAAATGATAGCCCCACAGGTTAAGATCATTCTCCAACAGCATTTTCACTCTTTTTTTGTAATGTCCGGTGTAAGTGGGCTGATGAAAAGACCAGATAATCCCATGATGGACCAGGATACCATCGGCTTTGGCCTCTATGGCACGCTCAAATAATTCTACACATCCGGTCACGCCGGTGATGATTTTTTTAACCGTTTCCCGGCCCTCAACCTGTAATCCATTAGGGCCGTAATCTTTAAAAAGTTCCGGTTTTAAAATTCCATTTAAATATTCAGTAATTTCATCTCTTTTCATTATTATCCCCTATCTGCTAATTTTGCCAGTAACCGCAATATTTCAATATATAGCCAGATCAAAGTTACCATTAATCCAAAGGCCGCATACCATTCCATGAATTGCGGCAATCCCCGCTCACTTCCCTGATCGATAAAATCAAAATCCAACACCAGGTTCAAGGCCGCGATGCCGACAACCAATAAACTGAAGCCAATTCCAAATAGTCCGCTGCCGAAAACTCCCGGCATTTGTACACCAAACCAGCTCAATATAAAGGAAAGAAAATAAAATAATGCAACACCGCCGGTAGCCGCAATAACACCCAGGCGAAATTTTTGTGTCACTTGAATTATCCCACTTTTATAAAGAAATAGCATAACACCCATGGTGCCCATGGTGAGCATTACCGCTTTCATGACAATCCCCGGATATTGTGTCTCAAAAATGGCAGACAAACCACCTAACAGCAACCCTTCGAAAAGCGCATAAAGCGGCGCGGTAATTCTGGCGCCCTTTGGATTAAAA